>JBOGMI010000618.1:0-1228 GCA_050746645.1 Bryobacteraceae bacterium
TGAAGCGGCCGCGACGGGTGATGCTCATGGTCAAAGCGGGCGACACGGTCGATAAAATGATCGAGCAAATTGTGCCGTATCTGGAGAAAGGCGATATCGTCATCGACGGCGGCAATTCGCATTTCCCGGATAGCAACCGGCGCACCAAGGCCCTGAACGAAAAAGGCATCCTGTTTATCGGTACCGGAGTTTCCGGCGGCGAAGAGGGCGCGCGTTTCGGTCCCTCCATCATGCCGGGCGGAAATCCCGAAGCCTGGCCGCACGTGAAGGAAATTTTTCAGTCCATCGCGGCCAAGGTGGAAGACGGCTCTCCTTGCTGCGACTGGGTGGGCGAAGACGGCGCGGGCCATTACGTGAAGATGGTCCACAACGGCATCGAGTACGGCGACATGCAGCTCATCTGCGAGGCCTATCAGTTGCTCAAAGAAGGCCTCGGCTCGAATGCGGAGGAGCTGCACGAAATTTTTGCCGAGTGGAATCGCGGCGAGCTGGACAGCTTCCTCATCGAGATCACCGCCGACATCTTGGCGAAGAAAGATGACGATGGCAAGCCAATGGTGGATAAGATCCTGGACAGCGCCGGGCAAAAGGGTACGGGCAAGTGGACGGCGATCAACGCGCTCGATCTCGGCATGCCGGTGACGCTCATCGGCGAGGCTGTCTTCGCGCGCTGCCTTTCCGCTTTGAAAAACGAACGCGTGGCGGCCTCCAAAGTGCTGCACGGGCCGAACGGCACACGAGGACAAGGCGATCGTAAAGCATTCATTGAGAACGTCCGCCGCGCGCTCTACTGTTCGAAAATGATTTCCTACGCGCAAGGCTACATGCTGCTGCGCGAAGCGGGCAAAGAGTTCGGCTGGAACTTAAATATGGGCGGCGTCGCCTTGATGTGGCGCGGCGGGTGCATCATACGCAGCCGTTTCCTTGGCAAGATCAAGGAGGCTTACGATAAGAATCCGGGTCTGAACAATCTGCTGATGGGCGATTTTTTCAGCGGCGTTCTGAATAACTATCAGCCGGCCTGGAGGCAGGCGTTGATCGATGCCATCGGTTTTGGCGTTCCGACTCCGGCCTTCTCGACCGCGCTGGCTTTCTATGACGGCTATCGCAGCGAGCGCCTGCCGGCGAACCTGCTGCAAGCCCAGCGCGATTATTTCGGCGCCCATACCTATGAGCGTGTGGACCGCCCGCGTGGCGAGTTCTTCCATACTAACTGGACCGGCCACGG
>JBOGMI010000619.1:0-2521 GCA_050746645.1 Bryobacteraceae bacterium
GGTCGATCGGAGTTTCAAGGATGAATGCTTTCCCGCACAACTCCGGATGGTTGAGAATGCGGCGGAAACCTTCTAAACCAATATACCCGGCGCCTATATGCGCGTGCCGGTCGCAGTGCGAATGCAGGGCGGTTTTGGCATCGTTGGCGTGAATCACGGGGATGTGACTGAGGCCAAGCGTTTCCGACGCGGTTCCGATCAATTGCTCCAGACCGGCTTCGCGAGCGATATCGAAACCGGCGACGTAGCAGTGGCAGGTATCGAGACAATAGCCGATGGGAATGTCCAGATACGGCGAGGCGAGCTCGCGAATGGTCGCCAGTTCTTCGAGCTTGCCTCCGAGTTGTGCGCCGGCGCCTGCGGTGTTCTCAAGCAAGACGGTCACCGCGGCACGCTTGTTGAGAGCCGGATCGACCGCGCGCCAGGCGAGGGCCAATCCTTCGGCTACGTTGAGCATGCCCTGCTGGACGCTCAAGCCTTTGTAATTGCCGGGATGGGCGACTAAGTAATCGGCGCCGATGAGGATCGCGCGTTCGAGTTCGCCGCGGAAAGCGTCGATCGATTGCTCGCGGACCAAAGACGGTGGCGCGGCCAGATTGATCAGGTAGCTGTCGTGGATAACCAGCGGCGTGAGATCGTGGCGCTCGCGCTCGGCGCGGAGTTTTTTGACCGCTTCGGGGTCGGGCATTTTTGCGCGCCACATGCGGGGGCTGGCGGAAAAAATCTGGAACGTGTTCGCGCCCAGTTCCCGCGCCTTGATGGCCGCCTTTTCGAGCGATCCCGCCGTGGAGCAATGAATGCCGATCCGCAAGTCTCAGCATAGCTTTGAAGTTTTCTGTAGTAGGAGCGCCAAATTCGCGTCTAATCCCTGGCAGTTTTTCTAGAGACTGTATAGGAGGAAAAGATGAAGAAAGATTATTGTGTCGCGGCGCTCGCACTCGGAGCGGCGCTCGCGATCGCGCCGGCTGCGCTGGCGGACGGGTTCAATTTCTCGTTCAATGGCAACGGGATAACTAGTTCCGGGACGATCTGGGTTGGAGCGCAAAGCTCGAACACCGCTACTCCCCCGGGCTATGAGATCACCGGCATCACCGGAACGTTCTCGGACACCAACGTTCCTGGCGGTGTTTCCGGTGCGATTACAGGACTGTACACGCCGGTGTCGTATCAGAGCAACACCCTTGCTGCGCCGGGCGTTGCGTTTACAGCGGGCGGTTTATCCTACGACGATCTGTTTTACCCGGCAGGAGATTCTCCCACGATCTGTTACGATATCAACCCCATTACCAACCAACTCGAGCTAACCTATCCATTTTCCGGCGGCCTGTTCGACATCTTCGGCGTGGCATTCAATGTGGCGGGAGGCTATAACGGCGTTTTTTGGAGCAACGGCGACCTTCCGGGTCAGGGGCTTGTCTACGCGGCAGGGCTGGCGGATGCGAACGGCATAGTCGATAATCCGAACTCTGTTCCTGGCCCGAATACGCCACCCCCCGGAGAGTTCGGTTCATTCACGACGAGCCCCGTACCCGAACCCGCTTCGATGTTCTTGCTCGGCTTCGGACTGCTAGGTCTCGCTGTAGTTGCGGCGCGCAAACGGCTTACGGCGAAGCGCTGAGGCGCAGGCAAATTCCGCTGCTATACTCGTCTCGGCGGGACGTACCAAACTCTTGGCGAGATTCTTCACTCTGCTTCAGGCCGAAACTTTGCTGCCGCAACTGGAACCGTTGCTGCGCGGTGTGATCGACCAAAAGAAGGCATATGAGCAGGCTGAGGGAGAGATCACCGGCATGTCGCAACGTATTGCGCTCACGGGCGGCATGCTGGTTTCGCGCGAGCACATGGCGCGTACGCGCAAGAAGAAAGATACGGCGGTGCGCGGGCTGGCTGCCGCGGTCGAGCAGATTCAGGACCTCGGCTGCCAGCTCAAGGATGCCGATACCGGTCTCATCGATTTCCCGACGCTCTATCGCGGCAAAGAGGTCTATCTTTGCTGGAAGCTGGGAGAATCGTCAATCGAATTCTGGCATCCGGTGGAAGACGGCTTTCGCGGGCGGCAACGAATCGACAACGAATTTCTCGCCAATCACAAAGGCGATGCGCCGGTTTAAGGAAGTCAACTGCTAAACTAGCCGACGGATGCTATTGGCCCGCGAGTTTGTCGCCTTTCTGTCCCATCAACTTGTCAATCGTCTCAGTCCAATCATGTTCGAGACCACCACTCCGGCGGTGGGCGCCGAGCGGATCGCCCAGGTGATCGAGGACGAGTTGTCGGCCGAGGACCGCCTCAACGATGAAGTGCGCGACCTGCTCGATGAATACAGCGATTACATGCGCCGCGAAAACGTCTCCTACCAGGAGATGTTCCGGCGCATTAAGAATCAGCTTCGGGCGCAGCGCAAGATCATCCCGGCTTCCGGGCGCGACAGCGGCGATTCAATGAAGCTGTCGCGGGATAAAGTGAACGATCTGTCGCACAAGATCGTGGAGGCTATGACCAAGTCGCGCGATTTCCGCGTGC
>JBOGMI010000620.1:0-1708 GCA_050746645.1 Bryobacteraceae bacterium
AACGCCTCGCCAATTCCTTCCACATATGCATTGCCGTTTTGAACCACGATGCCCTCGATCGCCTCCGGATGCTTGGAAGCAATTCGATAGCCTACCGGAGCGCCGTAGTCCTGCACATAGATGCTGAACTTCTTCAGGCCGAGAACCTGGAAGAGCAATTCCTCCACGTGCTCTGCCAGGCGGTCGAAGGTATACTCGAACTCTTTCGTATTCGGTGCGTCGCTGTAGCCGAAACCGATGTAGTCTGGCGCAATCACATGGAGGCGGTCTGACAGTTTTGGAATCAGATCGCGGAACATGTGCGATGAGCTGGGAAAACCGTGCAGCAGCACGAGAGTGGGCGCATCTTTGTTGCCCGCCTCGCGGTAGAACATTTTTCTGCCGCGCACCTTCGCGTATTTATAAGTCGTCATACCAGTCCTTTGGAGAACGCTCTCGGGTGGAGCATGCATCGCGGTTGTTCAGCGGTGCAGGCTCACAGTTGAAGAATACTGCACACCGTTACCTAATGTCAATATCGGTGTTATATTTATATTGACGCTATCTTTTTAGGAGACTTGTTCATGACGATTGTGTCACAAGCTCCGAAAGAATGGATTGATGGATTCCTCTTTGTAGGCAACCATCTCGCTTTAGACCTCCTGAACACGAGGCTCGTCCTGGAAGAAGGCCCGAAAGAATTTTTGCCCGATTTGGATGCTGTGGTTCGATGGTTCGTAGCATCGGGTGCGCTGACGCCGCAAAAAGGCAGGGCTTTGGCCAGAAAGTGGAGGAACACGCCCCGAGCAGCCGCGCTTCTGCAGGATTTGCGAGCGTTTCGAGAACGCTTGCGCGCGGTAGTGCTCCGCCAGGAAGTAGGCTCTAGCGTGGGTGATGCCTTTGTCTCGGAGGTCAACTCGCTGCTGAAGCACCACCCCGAGGCGGTCGCATTGCAACGTAAAGGCGAAAAGCTAAGCCGTGAAGCCGTTTTCGAGCCGCAGGAGCCGGACGACGTTTGGGCTCCCATTGCGATTGCCGTCGCCGACCTGCTATCGGCTGTGCCGCCGACGCGTTTGCGGAAGTGTGAAGGGTGTGTCGTTCAGTTTTTAGATACGAGCAAAAAGGGTTCGCGCCGCTGGTGCAGCATGAACATTTGTGGGAACAAGATTAAGGTTGCCGCTTATCAGCAGCGCAAGCGGGCAGCAGGGAAAAGACAATGACTTCCAACTCAGAGGATTTCCAGAAACGAGGCGCCAGACCGTCCATTCTTGTGTTCGATGTCAACGAGACGCTGCTGGATATCGAATCGCTAGCGCCGGTTTTTTCGCGGGTGTTCGGCGATGCTCAGGTCGTTCGCGAATGGTTCGGTCAATTGGTTCTTTACTCGGGTGTTGTAACGCTTTCCGGTTTGTACGAAGACTTTTTTGCGTTAGGGCAGGGCGTGTTACGCATGCTTGCCGGCATCCACAAGGTCGATATCCAGCCGAGCGATATTGAGGAGCTGGGAACGCGAATGCTGAATATGCCCGCACACTCGGATGTCCCAGAGGGTTTACGTCTCCTGAAGGATGCGGGATTTCGGCTCGTGACGCTGACCAATTCGCCCCCTCACCCGCGGGGTAGTCCGTTGGAACGTGCCGGCATCGCGTATTTCTTTGAGCGTCAGTTCAGTGTCGATGCGGTTCGGCAGTTCAAACCAGCGCCACAAGTGTATCGGATGGTCGCATCC
>JBOGMI010000621.1:0-1065 GCA_050746645.1 Bryobacteraceae bacterium
CGGCCGGCGCCAGGTGAAATCAATGTGGGACAAATCGAAAAAATCGGGATCTGACACCCCGGCGGCAACACCTGCGGAAATCCCCATGACCGGCGTGACCGAATCGCCTGCCCCAGTCCATTCGAAATCCAACGCCGTCTTCGTCTGCCTGGTGGGGGCGCTTGCAGGACTGATGTTCGGGCTCGATATTGGCGTCATCTCGGGCGCCACACATTTTATCCAGCGCGATTTCGCCATCTCCGACCGTACGGTGGAACACATCGTAAGCTGGATGATGCTGGGCGCCGCGGCGGGGGCCTTGGTAGCCGGCTGGCTGTCCTCGCGCCTCGGCCGCAAGCGATCGCTGATCGCGGGCTCACTCCTGTTTGCGCTGGCCTCGATCGCCTGCGGCATGGCCGATTCGGTCCCCACGCTGCTGACCGCGCGATTGGTATTGGGCGTATCCATCGGCTTACTCACCTTTACCGCGCCGTTGTACTTAGCTGAGATCGCGCCGGAGCGGATTCGCGGCGCCATGGTGTCGCTCTACCAATTGATGATCACCGTCGGCATCCTGCTGGCATTCCTGTCCGATACTGCGTTCAGCTACTCCGGAAACTGGCACTGGATGCTCGGGATCATCGCAATTCCCGGCGTGTTATTCATGCTCGGAGTGCTGGGGTTGCCCGAAAGCCCGCGCTGGCTGATGCTGGCCGGACGGCGGGATCAAGCCGTCGCGGTGCTGTCCAAAC
The DNA here is from genome assembly GCA_050746645.1 of Bryobacteraceae bacterium. Classification (GTDB taxonomy): domain Bacteria; phylum Acidobacteriota; class Terriglobia; order Bryobacterales; family Bryobacteraceae; genus Bog-105. The sequence goes on from JBOGMI010000621.1 coordinate 732, forward strand.
TGCGCGGCGAGCCCGCCATCGTTGCACGCGAGGCGGCCGACATCCAGGAATCGCTGCGCACGCCCCAGCGCGGCTGGAGCATGTTTCTCCAGAACCGCAACTTCCGCCGCTCCGTCGGCTTGGGCGTGCTGCTGCAGATCATGCAGCAGCTCACCGGCATGAACGTGATGATGTATTACGCGCCGCGGGTATTCGGGAAGGTCGGCTTCGGCCTTCATGCGCAGATGTGGGGGACGGTGATTGTCGGGCTGACGAATGTGCTGGCCACATTCATCGCCATCGGCTTCGTCGATCGCTGGGGCCGCAAGCCCATCCTCTATGCGGGCTTCATAAC
>JBOGMI010000622.1:0-8288 GCA_050746645.1 Bryobacteraceae bacterium
GCGCGGCACGATGACGCCTTTTCGATCGCCTTCCGATTGGCGATGAACGCGAGATCCGATGGGCCGGCTTCTTCCAATGTGTTTGCGCCGCTAATGACGCGGCTGCCGTCACCCTCCAGCACGCCGCCGCAGACCTCGGCGATTTGCGCAGCGGTTAAAGCGGGCATCCCTCATACTTAGCATGATGAGCGTCGATGCCTCCGCCTATGTTGCGCCCACGGCTCGCGTCAATCCGGACGCGGTCATCGGCCCTGGTGTGCGCATCGGAGAGTACTGTGTCATCGAATCCGATGTCATCATCGGGGCGCAATGTGTGCTCGAACCTTACGTATATGTAAAGCGATGGACGACGCTGGGCGAGCGAAATGAGATTTCGGCCGGAACCGTGCTTGGTACCGACCCTTTAGACAGAGGCTTCACTGGCGAGCGGAGTTACTTAATCATCGGAAACGGCAATAAGATTCGCGAGCATTACACCATATCCCGCGGCACGCAGCCGGAATCGGAGACGCGCATCGGCAACGGCAATTACATCATGACCTCAGGCCATATCGCCCACAATTGCTTGCTGGGCGACGAGATCGTGGTCGCCAGTTGTGCGTTGATCGCCGGGTATGTGGAAATCGAGAACAAGGCGTTCGTTTCGGGCGGGGTAGTCGTTCACCAATTTTCGCGCATTGGGGAGCTGGCGATGATCGGCGGCAATACGCGGGTGAATAGCGACGTTCCGCCTTATTTTCTGTGTACGGACTTCAATGTTGCCGCGCGTGGGCTGAACATGGTCGGTTTGAAGCGCGCCGGTGTTCCGCTTGAAGAGATTCGGCGTCTCAAGAGCGCTTATCGTTTGCTCTACCGCTCAGGCTTAAAGCAGGCCGAAGCACTGGCGCTGATGGAAGCGGAGCTGGCGTCGGAATACACCCGCCATCTGATCGAATTTATCCGGAAAAGCAAGCGCGGGATCTGCGCGGAAAGCCGGGCAGATTCGTTTGCCTGACCGTTCATGCTATGGACGAGCTTCGTATCGAGCGGGCGAGCGCCGGGCGGCCGGAAGACGCGCTGCGGTTGATCGAAGAATATTACGATGCCGTTGACGTGCGGGAGCGGGACTGCCGCGAGGCTCTGCTGGGCTATTTGTCCGATTCGCGCTCTGGAATTTGGATCGCTTATGTTGGCTCGTCGCCCGCCGGTTGCATTCTCTTTCGCCCTCTCGAAGGCCGCAAGGCTGGCGAAATCAAGCGTCTTTATGTGCGGCCCGCATATCGGCGCCGCGGCCTGGCTGCACAATTGCTTGTCGCGCTGGAGCAATTCGCGAGAGAACAGGGCCTTTCGTGTTTGTATCTAGACAGCAAAGACGATCTCCACGATGCGATCGCTTTTTATAGGCGCAACGGATATACGCCGTGCCCGCGCTACAACGATAATCGGCAGGCTACGATCTTTATGCGCAAACCAATTGCGCCTTAGCCCTCAAGGCGAACCCCGATGCGGCGCGTTCGGGTCATGCGATGCCGTTTCGCTCCCCGGAACCGGATTGGCATAATAGCCGGCGCGCGCGCGCACATGAACGTTGCCCAAATCGACCATCACTCGGATATGGCGGAAGTTGTTGGCGGTGGGATCGCTGGAGACGTAGCGCAGGATGTACTCCATGGTGATGGAGCCCACAACGTCGGTCACCGCGTGGTAGAGCTTGGTGTCGAGAACCGAACGGTACTCGCCGGTTCCTACCATCAGCTCGTAGTTGCCCGCATCCTGCGGCTTGGAAAGATATCCGGAGACATCGGAGTAAACATCTTGTAGAGGATAGACCACGCGCCCGCCGGTTGCCTGCGCCAGGCGCACCAGATGCTGCGTATTCGGGTTGGTGAATCCGAAGGCTTCGGTGCTGATGCAGTAGATGGTCACCAGGTTTCGCTGTGCCAATTCCACCGCTTGATCCAGCGTGTATTTGCTCGCGTCGTCGTGCCCGTCTCCGATGACGATAATGACGCGCCGGGGGCGGAATGGTTCGCCTTGAATCACCCGCCGCTTCGTGCAGGCCATATAGATCGCATTGTAGAGCGCCGCGCCGCCCCCGGGCTTGGCGTGTCGCACTGCATCCACCAGAGGTCCGGGGTCGTTCGTAGTGTTTACCAGAAGCTGCGCCTCCTGGTTATAACCGATGAGATACCCGGAAAATCTCGTATCGTTGGTGAGCAGATTCTGGATCAGCGCTATGGCCGCCGCCTGGTAGTGCTTCCAATGCAGCCGGCTCGCCGAACTCAAATCGAGCAGAAAACCGATCACCACCGGCTGATTACGCGCGCGAGAGAAGTAGCGAATCTCCTGCGGGCGGTTATCTTCAAAGAGCTTAAAATCGCTTTCCTGCAGATCGGTAACGAAACGGCCCTGGCCGTCGGTCACGCTTACCGGAACGATCACTTCGTTGACATTGACATGGATCGGAGCCGCCTTGGAAGCCGGTTTCACCGCAGGGGCTTTCGCAGGTGCGTTGGTATGCGGATGCTGCTGCGCCGCCGCGGTCTGCGCCAGAAGAAAAACCAGGGTTGCGGCGGCCACAAAAAGCCGCGGCTGATCGAACTGCATGAAAGAGGGTGCCTGCTTTGGATTATAGCGGGCTTAGCGCTGCACGCGGCCCGATCCGCCGCCCTGGACCAGACTCTGCACTTCGCCCGCGGTGAAGCGATTGAAATCTCCGGGAATCGAATGCTTCAAACAGGAGGCCGCAGCCGCGAATTCCAGCGCCTCGGCCGGGGAAGCGAATTCGTTCAGGCCATAGATTAAACCTGCCGCGAAGCTGTCTCCCGCTCCCACGCGATCCACGATGTGTGTGATCTCATAACGGCGGCTCAAGAAAAAGTCCTTGCCGTTGTGCAGGCATGCCGACCAGCCGTTGTGCGAGGCGCTCCTCGATTCGCGCAGCGTGATGGCGATCGCTTGGAGGTTGGGATAGGCGCTCAGCACGCGCTCGCACAGCTCGCCGTATTTCTCGCGTTCCAAACTGCCCGATTCGACATCGATATCGACGCAGACGTTGATGCACTTCTGGCAATCCTCTTCGTTGGCTATGCAGACATCGGACAGCTTGAGCAGTTCGGGCATGACCTCGCAGGCGGCTTTGCCCCAACGCCAGAGATTTTTTCGGAAGTTCAGATCGCAGGAAATCCGGATCCCCTTTCCGCGCGCATTTTTTAAACCCTCCAGGACGAGTTCGGCCGCCGAAGCGGAGATCGCGGGCGTGATGCCGGTGGTGTGGAACCAGCTCACGCCGTCCAGGGCGCGGTCCCAATCGATCGCGCCTGGTTTGGCCAGCGCCATCGCGCTGAAATCGCGATCGTAGACCACGCGCGAAGGGCGCTGGTTGGCGCCGGTTTCCAGAAAATAGATGCCCATGCGCCCGCTCCCGCGCACAATGCGACTGGGGTCGACGCCGAACCTCCGCAGTTCGCCGATCAAGGCATCCGCCACCAGGTTCGTCTCCGGCAGCACGGTGATCAGGCGCGATGCGGCGCCGAAATGCGCCAGCGAGACCGCGACGTTCGCTTCGCCTCCGCCGAAAGTCGCCACAAACCGCGCCGACTGCAAAATCCGCTCCGCATCGGGCGGCGCCAGCCGCAGCATCACTTCTCCAAACGCCGCTATCAATCCAGCCATCAGGGGAATTGTAAAGGATTTGCCTCTTGGTCTGCTCATCCGACGTACAATTGAAGACTTCATGGCCTTTCTCCCCAGGCACTGCTCTGCCGCGCACGAAACAGAACCCCGGCCGTCAGTGAGTGGTCGGCCGCTCTCCTCGCTAACGCTCAGGAGTCCGTTTGCCGGCCCCACTTCGCTGCTCTTGCTATTGCTGACCGGCAGTTTTTGCGCCTTCGCGGCGCAAGCCACTTACCCACAGGGGCGGAATTATGGCCGGTCGGTCGTATACAGCCGCCAGGGTATTGTCGCCACGCTCCAAACTCTCGCGTCTTCGGCGGGAGCCGACATCTTGCGGCAAGGCGGGAGCGCGGTGGATGCCGCCATCGCGGCCAATGCCGCATTGGGCGTCACCGAGCCCATGATGAATGGCGTCGGCGGCGATCTGTTCGCAATCGTCTATGAAGCCAAGACCGGCAAACTATACGGTTTGAATGCGAGCGGATGGTCGGCCAAGGGTCTTACAATCCAATATCTAAAGGCGAAGGGCATCACCGGCAACATTCCGCAGGACATCTACGCGGTAACCGTTCCGGGCGCCGTCGCCGGCTGGGCGGCGCTGCATAAGCGCTTCGGGAAACTGCCTCTTGCGCAGGACTTACAACCTGCCATTTACTACGCACAACATGGCGTCCCGGTGACAGGACTTATCGATAAAGTTTGGCAAGAGAAGGCCGCCCTCTTGCGCAAGAATCCAGCGGCTGCGCACACCTTTCTGATCGATGGGCAGGCTCCTAAACCGGGCCAGATCTTCCGCGATCCCGATCTCGCTCATTCGCTCCGGTTAATCGCAGCACACGGAAGCGATGCCTTCTACAAAGGACCGATCGGCAAGGCGATCGTCGAGTTTTCGAAGCAGCAGGGCGGCGTGCTCACCGAAGCCGATTTCGCGAACTTCCAGCCGCAGTGGGTGACACCGCTTTCCACCACCTACCACGGCTGGACCGTTTATGAACTTCCGCCCAATACCCAGGGCATCGCAGCGCTCTCCATGCTGAACATCATGGAGCAGTTCCCGCTCAAACAGTATGGTCACAACAGCGCCAAGGCTTTGCACGTCATGATTGAGGCGAAGAAACTGGCTTATGCGGATCTGCTCAAATATGTCGGCGACCCACGGTTCTCGCATATTCCCATCAAGCAGTTACTTTCGAAAGACCTGGCGCGCAAGCGAGCGGCTCTGATCGATCCGAACCGGGCACATTGCTCGGTGCTGCCGTCTAAGCTCAGTAGTAAGTTAAATTCGAGAGGCCGTGACACTACTTATCTGAGCGTCATCGATCGCAACGGCAATATCGTCTCGTTGATTCAAAGTAACTACGCTGCTTTCGGCACCGGCCTGGTGGCGCCCGGCACTGGGTTTGTACTGCAGAATCGCGGGCAGCTATTTTCCCTCAAGCCCGGCGGGCCGAATTCGCTCGCGCCTCATAAGCGCCCGCTGCACACTCTGATCCCGGCCTTTATGCGAAAAGGGAACATAACCATCGGATTCGGCATTATGGGCGGATTCAATCAGGCGCAGGCGCACGCGCAGTTCGTGTCTAATATCGTCGATTTCGGCATGAATATCCAGGCTGCCTTGAGCGCGCCGCGCTTCACCAAAATTACATTCGGAGGATGCGATGTATCCATTGAATCGCGGGTGCCGGAAGCTGTGCTGCAAAAATTGAGGGCCAAGGGGCACCAGATCGAGGTAGTAGCTCCCTATTCCATGAAAATGGGCCGCGGCAACGCTGTGATGCGGAAGTCCGACGGAGTAAATGCCGGCGCTTCGTCGCCGCGAGGCGATGGCGAAGCAATACCGCAGGTCCCGGATTGGAATGGGCACTGACATGCCATACGCATGAGACGAATCGTTACCGGGATGGCGATCCTGGCCGGGCTGGCCGGCTGGTTGGGCGCGGCACAGAAGCCGGGCCGTCAAATTTTCGAACAGAACTGCTCTTTCTGCCATGGCGCGGATGCCAATGGAGGCGCGGAGGGGCCGAATCTCATCCGCTCCGCGCTGGTGCGCCACGACGAGAAGGGCAATCTGATCGCTCCGGTGATTCGCAACGGACGCGAAGGAAAAGGGATGCCTTCGTTTTCGCTTTCCAAACAACAGATCGCGGACGTGGTGACGTTTCTGCACGCGCGGGTCGCGGCGTCGGATAACAATGCCGCCCGGCGCCCGTCTAAGAATTACGCACTCAAATTGCTGCTGACCGGAAACGCCGCGGCGGGCAAGGCGTATTTCTTCGGCGCCGGCGGCTGCTCTCATTGCCACTCGCCCACGGGAGACTTGGCGCACATCGCAAAGAAATATGCGCCTGTCGATCTGCAAACGCGCTTTCTATATCCCTCGGGTGCGAAGAAGACGGCGACGGTATCGCTGGCCTCGGGGAAAACGGTTTCCGGCGCGCTTGCGTATTTGGATGCATTCACGGTGGCGATTCGCGAACCGAACGGCTGGTATCATTCCTGGCGACGCGCTTCAGTGAAAGTCGAGATTCACGATCCGCTGGCCGTGCACCGGGCACTGTTACACCAATATACGCAAGCGGACATACACAACCTATTTGCGTATCTGGAGACATTGCAGTGAAAATTGTATGCTTATTGTTCGCCGCCGGCATTTGCGCTGTGGCACAAGGCCTGAATCCGGCCGCGCTGCTGAAGCCGCCGACGAATACCTGGCCGACTTACAACGGCGATTATTCAGGCCGGCGTTACAGCACGCTTAAGCAGATCAACAGCGGCAACGTTGGCTCGCTGGCGCTGGCCTGGGCTTTCCAGGAACGAGCGGCGCCGCTAAAGTGTACGCCGCTGGAGGTCAACGGGATTCTCTATCTCAGCGCTCCCGACAACGTCTGGGCGGTGGATGCGCGCACCGGGCGCGAAATCTGGCATTTCAACCGCCCGTCGCAAGGCGACCATCTCGCCTCACGCGGCGTGGCGATGTACAAAGATCGGCTTTATTTCGGCACGCCCGACGCACACTTGATTTGCCTCGATGCGCGAAGCGGGAAGGTGATTTGGGATAAGCAGATCGCGGATGTAAAGTTCGGTTATTATCTTGCGCTTGCCCCGTTAGTGGTGAAAAACAAGATCATCATCGGCACCTCCGGCGATTCCTCCGATGTCCGGCATTTTATTGAGGCGCTCGATCCCAAAACCGGCAAAATCATCTGGCGATGGTACAGCACGCCGGCGCCGGGGTCGCCCGCCGCGCGCACCTGGCCCAACACGCAAGCGCTGCTGCATGGCGGAGGGCCCGCGTGGCTGACCGGCACTTACGATCCGGAATTGAATCTGATCTATTGGGGTACCGGCAATCCGCATCCGGTGCTCGCCGGGACCGGACGCGCCGGCGCCAATCTTTATACCTGCACGATTGTGGCTCTGAATGCCGATACCGGCAAGCTGGTCTGGTATTACCAAACCTCGCCGCACGATACGCACGACTGGGATTCGGTGGAGACGCCAGTTCTGTTCGATGCCGATTTCGATGGCAAACCGAGAAAGCTGCTGGCGCAGGCAGCTCGCAACGGTTATTTCTTTCTACTGGACCGCACCAATGGCAAACACCTGCTCACGGCGCCGTTTGTTCCCACCAATTGGGCGTTGAGGCTGAATGCCAAAGGCCAGCCGGTTCCAAATCCGAAAATGGAGCCGCAGCCGGACGGCTCACTCGTGGAAGCCGGGCCCACGGGGGCGACCAACTGGAACGCGCCGAGTTACGATCCCCAAACGCAGCTTTTCTATGTCAACGGGCATACCGGATTCACGGCCTTTTACTTGACCCTGGGGCCAAATGGGAAACCCGAAGGACATCAAGGCGGCGCGGAAACACCCTTAATCTCGCGCGCATTTCTGGAAGCGATCGATTACCGCACAGGCAAGATTCGCTGGTGGCGGAGGGAAGAATTCGCCTCCGGGCATCCAGGTATTCTCACCACCGCCGGTCACTTACTAATCACCGCCGACGTTACTGGTAACATCCTCGCGCTCGCTCCGGCAACGGGAAAAGCTCTCTGGCACGTCTACGCCGGCGGCCCGATGAACAGTTCGCCCATGACCTACGAATTGGACGGCCGACAATATATTCTTACCGCGGTGGACCGGGTGCTGTATGCGTGGGCGCTCCCTTGAGCCTGTCGAGTAGTGCCGAATGCCAGTGGCAGAAATATGGTGAACAAGTGGAACGTCCCCATCAATCCCCATCAATCCCCTGGGCGGCGGAGGCGCGACTCACGCCTCCAAAACCGACTGCGCCCATTCGAAATAACCGACGTGCGGACTCCAGTATTCGTTCGTCCGCCAACTGAAACCGAAGCTCGTATCGAGAATCGGCCGGTCGTCTGCATTGCCGCAGATGCCATTCATGATGCCTCCCGGAATCACGCCCACGTAGCGCGAGTGAGGATATGGATTCCGCACGCCGATGCCGCTCGCCAGCGTTGCTCCGAACGGATTGGTTCCGAAGATCCATTCCAGTTGCCGGTAGGCAAGGTCGCGGTAAGCCGGCTGATGGAGATCGGCGGCCGCGGTGGCAAACAGCAGCGCATGCGATGCCAGATGCGCATTCAGACCTTGCCACCAGAACTGCTTACGCA
>JBOGMI010000623.1:0-2809 GCA_050746645.1 Bryobacteraceae bacterium
CCCAGAAGCATATCCACGAACGCGATCACAAAGCTCCGCCATAGATCGCCACCGCAGCACGATGACTGAACGTAGATCGGTCGTGCCGCCATGACATGCGCCTACGGAGACGCGAGCTTTTCCAAAGCTGCTATGCGCTTTGGAGCACGTGTGGACTGGAGACTAAGTGCAGAGACTCCAAAAGACGTTTCAATTCCTCGGCCCGGATCGGTTTGGCCAAATACTCGTCCATGCCTGCCTCCAGGCAGCGTTCCCGGTCACCACGCAAGGCATGAGCCGTCACGCCAATGATGGGAAGATGACGCCCGGTACCAACCTCTTTGCGACGAATGACGGCCGTCGCCTGAAACCCGTCCATCAGAGGCATCTGGAGGTCCATCAGAACAACATCCACGGGCGTTTCTTTGAGCTGAGCGAGGGCCTCGTTGCCGTTTACGGCGGCGACGACCCGGTAATTCCATTTTTTCAAAAGCAGTTGGAGCACTTTTTGATTGACAGCATTGTCTTCCACCAACAGAACGCTTAAGAGAGGATCGTTCCCCTCCGTTCGGTTGGTAACCAGCGGACGTCCGCCGTTGTTGATTTTCGACTCTCCCAACACACGCAGTATCGCTTCCTGCAATTCGTGTTGCCGGATGGGCTTGGTCAAATAGGCGGAAAGCCCTAAAGAGCGGCACCGTTCGACATCTGCATATTGCCCCACTGAGGTCAACATCATGATCGCGATCTGGGTAAGTTCGGCGTGATGCCGTATGGTCTCGATGAACGTAAACCCGTCCTGCTCGGGCATTTGCGCATCCGTCAGGACCAATTGAATCGGCCGCGTTTTGCTTCTTTCAAGAAGAATCGAAACGGCGCTGCGCGCTCCCTCGACGGCCGTCGGGAAGCATCCCCAGCGCCGCAACATTTCTGTCAGGATTTTTCGATTGGTCGCATTGTCATCCACCACGAGCACCGAGAGATCATGTAGCTCAGGAGGGGACGCGACGACGGGATGAGAAAGGATGTTCTCGCTCTTTGGTAGAGGGACTACGACGTGAAAAGTACTTCCTTGCCCTACTTCGCTTTCTAACCAGATGCGACCGCCCATCAATTTTGCGAGTTGCGTGGAGATTGTTAGGCCCAATCCCGTTCCCCCATAGCGTCGCGTGATGGATCCGTCGGCTTGCACGAACGCTCGGAAGATATCGGCTTGCTTTTCTTTTGGGATACCAAGTCCCGTGTCTCGTATTGCGAAATGCAACTCCGCCTGATTGCCGGTCCCACTGGACCTCTCAATCGCAACCGTCACTTCCCCTTCATCGGTGAACTTGATCGCATTGCCGACTAAATTGGTCAGAACTTGACGCAGCCGCACCGGGTCGCCAAAAACTGTCTCGGGGACAGCGGAATCGATATGACAGGCGAGCTCCAGGTCCTTTTCGTGGGCTCGTAGCGCCAGCGCTCTGAGTACGTTCTCGACACATTCCTGTAAATGGAATTCAATCGGATCCACTTGCAATTGACCCGCTTCGACTTTCGAGAAATCCAGCACATCGTTGATGACGCCGAGCAACGATTCCGCCGAGAGCTTTACCGTCTCTAAATAGTCCCGTTGTTCTACGCTTAAAGGGGTATCCAGTGCCAACTCGGTCATTCCGATGATTCCATTCATCGGAGTACGAATTTCATGGCTCATGTTCGCGAGAAACTCGCTCTTGGCCTGGTTGGCGGCTTCCGCTGCCTGCTTCGCGGACCGGAGTTCGCCTTCATTCCGCTTGCGCTCTTCGATATTCAGATACGTGCTCTGGATCTCAACGGGTTGACCGTCGGAGGATTCCATAAGCGTTGCGCTGTGGAGGACCCAAACCGATTCCCCAGTTGTCTTTATCAATTTCCTTTCATAGGAAGCCAGACGTTTCGTTTCGAGTAACTCCTTCCCCCAAGGCTCTGCTTGAGGGTGCGGCAGATGTTTGGCAAAATTGATCCCGATAGCTTCTGAAGGCTCCTCGTATCCCAGAAGTTCGGCACATGCGCGATTGATTCCGACGATGGTTCCGTCCGGGGCCGCGCGGCAGATTCCCGTAAGACTGCGCTCAAAGAGAACGCGATAGCGCTCTTCTGTCGAACGTAAAACCGTGGCTTGAGCCGAGAAGCGTTTTCCGGCACTGGAAGAGACGATTGCCACACCAAGAAGAACGAGCGACACGATAGCAATGCCGATCCCCCCTAACGAGGAGACACTCACCCCGGCATTGGGATCAAAGAAATGATGTGCTGCCCTGAATCGAGCGGCGGCCATCGCCGTGTAATGCATGGAACTAATCGCAAGGCCTAACAAGATTGCCGCGACTATCTTCTTACGAAATCCGCCGGCACTGACTCCGGAACGCAAGCTGAAGATTGCAACACCGCACCCAACAACGGCGATTACGACAGAAAGAGCGACAATCCACCAATTCCAAACGCAAACGCAGCTCATCAGCATGGCCGCCATTCCTATGTAGTGCATGGCTCCGATGCCGCTGCCCATGAAAAGGGCGCCCCAGGCTAGTTGCGATGTGCGAAGTACTGGGCGACTCGTAAACGAAAGTGCTATAGCAGACGCTATAACCGCCGCTATCATCGACACGATGACGAGCAAGACGTCATAACGGACCGGAACGGGCAAATGAAAAGCTAGCATTCCGATGTAATGCATCGACCATATGGCAATGCCCATGGCGGATGCGCCGCCCCAAATCCAAGCAATTTTTGCGAACCCCTTTGTTGAGGTGACGCGGCTTGAGAGATCGAGCGCCGCATAGGCCGCGCAGATCGCAACAAAGAT
>JBOGMI010000624.1:0-1343 GCA_050746645.1 Bryobacteraceae bacterium
GCCCAGAATCGTGCGTCCGAAGAAGGGCAGAGCGGCGATGTAGCATTCGGCCAGGCCGGCGGCGGTGTGCGGATACAGCGACCAGCTAAAAAAATTGGTAATCAGAAAAAATTGCGTGCTGCCTGCCAGCGTGACCGCCGCGATGCGCCCCGGGCTATTCGTCTCGCGCAAAAAGGCGCGGCCAAGGAGAACATTGATCAGAAAGCAGGCGTAAATGACGAGCGTTCCCCAGGAGTAGGCCGAGAAACCCATCATATGGCTCAAAATCGGATCGGTCACCGCCATCGCCAGCAGCGGAATCGCATAAGCTTGCCAGCCGCGGAATCGCGCCCCGCCAAACAAGGCGAGGCCGCCGACAGGCGCGAAATTCGGCGGATGGGGCGCCAGGCGGAGCAAAGCCGCACCGACAGTCAAAGAAAGCGCGAGCGGTTGAAACGAAGACTTTTTCTGGTCCATTTCTCTGCTTAGTATAAGTCACCAGGACGACGGCGGATCGCTCGCGGGAAAACTTTCGGCGATGGTTTCGTCGCGCATTATTTCGGAGTCGCGCTTGCGGCCGCAGCAGCGGCTGCCTCGCCAGATCAGGAAACCGGCGAGCGGAAGGGCGACGCCCAGCGCAAAACAGGTAAACTTGCGAGCGCGGCTGCATGTGTGTGCCATTTTTGGATCTCATGCGATGGACGCTTACGCGGCTCGTCCGCGTTTCATATGACCGATCAGCGCGAACACGATCTGCTCAGTGGTGCGGAATCCCTGAGCCATTTTCGCCAGCCGCCCTTGGGCATAGCAATCGAACACCGCGGGCCTGATGGCCCTTTCCCTTAAAGCTAAACTTTATGGTTTGCCTGGAACGTGAACGTGACGGTTTTGCAATGTGGTCAGGCCGAACGATCGGTTTTCTTTAACGTATTCTTCATTTCCGATCCGGATGTAGCTGGTTTCCAGCAGTTTAACGATTGCAGCTAGTACCTTGCGCCGCCCCATTCCCGGTTTCGCCAAATCTCAGCCGGTTGTCCGGCGAATACGCGGCGGAACTTTGCCGAAGGCACGTATATGGTCGAATTCCTACCAATTGGTAATCGACCCGTCCGGCCGGAAATAGGTTTGCGCGCGAGCAGTGACGGGCTGCGTGAACTCCGCGATCTGCTTCAGGTATTTCATATCCAGCTCGACCCCCAGGCCCGGCCGCTCGTTGGGATAGAGTTTGCCGTCCTTAAAGTCGAGACACACCGGGACCCAAGGCAGCGTGCGCCCTTGAAAGTTGTATTCCAGCATCACAGGCCCGGAAAACGTGCCCAGACAATTCACCAGAGCTGCGGTCGCGATCGGCCCTGTGAAGTGCG
>JBOGMI010000625.1:0-15034 GCA_050746645.1 Bryobacteraceae bacterium
GCGCGCGGCAAACCAGGAGCCTATGAGACCGATGACGATGCCAATCCCCGTCACCGCGACCGCGTGCGAGAAGATCATGCGCAGCACCTGCCCGCGCTGCGCGCCGAGTGCGATGCGGATGCCGATCTCGTGCCGGCGCTGGCTGACGGAATAGGCGAGCAGGCTGTAGAGACCCGCTCCGGCGATCAAGAGCGCGATGGCGGCAAAGAGCATCAGCAGCCGGCCGGCAAGCGTTTGGCTGCCGAACGAATCATCCACCTGCTGCCGCATGGTCTTGAAGGAATTGAGCGCCAAATCCGGGTTGACGCTATGCAGAACACTGCGAACCTGCGGAACGATGACCTTGGGATCCTGATGCGTGCGCACGGCTAACTGCATGAACATACTGAGAAGTTTCGAAAACCCATCTTTAGATGGCACTTGAAGATATGAGATGTCGATCTCCGGGATCGTGGGCTGGTTCAAGTTCGATTGATGCACATCCGCGGCGACACCCACGATGGTGTAGATGACATGCTCGCCAAGTTGGACCCGATGCCCGAGCGGATTTTCATGAGGGAAGTACCGGCGCACGAGCGTCTGGTTGACCACGGCTACTGGTGCGCTTTGGGCGCTGTCGGTATCCGTGAGCGCGCGCCCGCGCACGATGCGCATGCCGAGCAGCGAATACAGATTGGGACTCATGACGCGAAGCGTACCGTGGGGCCTTTTGTCCGGATCGGGCTGAGGCCGGCCGGGGAACCCGAAGCCAAAGGCGATATGAAAATGCGGATTCACCGGAAGCACCGAGGAGATGGCGGCGTCCGATACGCCCGGAATGGCGCGCAGACGGGCCAGAAGAGGCTTGTAAAACGTCGAGACGATGTTGCGCTTGGCATATTCCTTCTGCGGGATAAAGAAGGAGGTCGTGAGGACGTGGCTCGGTTGGAAACCAAGCGGGACGTTACGAAAATTGTAGAGCGTGCGCAGCATCATGCCTGCCGAGACGAGCAGCAACACCGAAAGCGCCACTTGCACGATTACGAAAAGATCGCGAACGCGATTCTGGCGGCGGCTCATGCCGCTGCGCGCAGAGGATTCGTGCAGCCCTTGCATGATAGAAGAAGCGGAAATATGAAGGACTGGCAGCACGCCAACGAGAATCGCCGAGAGCACGGTTGCGCCGAGCAGGACCAGCAGCATTTCGGAAGATAGGTGAAATCCGGTCGTATACGCCTGGAGCGCGTGTCCGAACAGTTTCAGCGCCGCTGCACACAGAGCGATGCCAAGGCAGCAGGCAATCACACTTAGCAGCAAACTTTCCGTAAGAAGTTGCACGAGGATGCGAAACGTTCCCGCGCCGATCGCGCTGCGGATGGCAAGTTCGCGGCGGCGGCCGTGCACGCGCGTGAGCATGAGCGCCGCAACGTTTGTTGAAGCGATCAGCCAGACCAGACCGACGGCGGCAGCGAGCGCCAGAAGAGCGGGACGCGAATCCTTGGTCAGGGAATCTCGATAGGTCTGCACCGAGACCTGCGCGGCAACATATTTCTTCGGGTCCTGTTTATGAAGAGTCTGCTGAATCGCGCTCAGGTTCCTTGCAGCGGCATCCAGGCCGATACCGGGCCGGATGCGGGCGATAGCTCCGGCAAGATTCTGATTTCCGTTTACGATGGCCTTGGTCAACTCGAGTGGAACCCAGACCTGCTGCATGCCTTTTTCGTTCGCGGGGAAGGCGAAATTTCGCGGCATAATGCCGACGACCGTGTAAGGCTGGCCGCCGAGCCGAATTGTGCGGCCCAGGATCGACGGATCGGCATGATATTTCTCGCGCCAGAGTTGCTCCGGCAGCACGGCTTCGTAATTGTGCCCCGGCTGCTGTTCGGCTTTAGTGAAGCCACGGCCGAGCATCGGCTGGACACCGAGAACATGGAACAGATTGGCGCTTACCGATGCGCGGAGAATCAGATCGGTGCTGTTCTTTTCATCAAGCGGCACAGGAAACAAGAAATAGTAGCCCATCTGACGCAGATCGGAATCGCGCTCACGCCAGCGCATCAATTCCGGATAGGTCAGGCCGACGTTCATCTTGCGAAACTCGGCGCTGTTCGCGGATAAGGCCACGAGGCGGTCCGGATGAGCATAGGGCAGCGGCTTCAGCAGAGTGCTTTGGAGCACGGCAAACATCGCCGCACTGATGCCGATGCCCACGGCGAGCGTGATGCAGGCGAGCGCGGCGAATCCGGGCGCTCGTGCGATCTGACGCAGCGCGAAACGGAAATTGTGAAGCATAGCGCCACAGCCATTCTAAACCGGCTCCCCGCCTGGCGCGCGCAGGGAGACTCATATTAAAATCGATGCCATCATGCTCATCGCCCACGTTCACGTGCATATACGACCCGATTCCGTAGAGGCGTTTTGCGCGGCCAGCGCCGAAAACGCCCGGCACAGCATCCACGAGCCCGGCGTGGTTCGCTTCGAAGTACTGCAGGACGCATCCGACCACACCCGCTTTGTGCTGGTCGAGGTGTTTCGCGATGCGCATGCAGCCGAGCAGCATAAAGCCACCTCGCACTATCTGGCTTGGCGTCACGTGGTAGCGGATATGATGGCCGAGCCGCGCTCCAGCACCCAGTTTCGCCGAATCTTTCCGGAAGCAGTATCGTAGCGATGCGATTCGAATTGGCAACCGCCGCGCGCATCGTCTTCGGAAGCGGTGTGTCGGAGCAGTTGCCCGGCATTGCCCGCGAGTTTGGACCCCGCCTGCTGGTGGTGACGGGAAGCAGCCGGAACCGCTTCGCGGCGCTGCTGGATGGGCTGCGGGAGGCCGGGCTGGAGATCTCGCTCTTTTCCGTTCCGGGCGAGCCTACGCTCGAAAACGTCCGCGAAGGCGCCATGCTCGCCCGTGACAGCGCCGACGCGATCGTCGGCTTGGGCGGCGGCAGCGCCATCGATGCCGCCAAGGCCATCGCGGCGCTGGCGGCGAATTCCGGCGAGCCGCTGGACTATCTGGAAGTCATCGGCCAGGGCAGGGCGCTCGAAAACGATCCTCTGCCCTGGATCGCCGTGCCCACCACGGCGGGAACCGGCGCCGAAGTCACGCGCAATGCCGTGCTCGGCTCGCCCGAGCATGGCGTCAAAGCCAGCCTGCGCAGCCGCCGGACGCTAGCCAAAGCCGCCCTCGTCGATCCCGATCTCACACTCGGGCTGCCGCCGGAGATCACCGCCTATACCGGCCTCGATGCCTTCACGCAATTGCTCGAACCGCTGGTCTCGCGGCGCGCCAATCCCATGACCGACCAGTTCTGCCTCGAAGGCCTGAAGCGGGTTCGCCTTTCGTTGCTGCGGGCATTTCGCCAGGGAAACGATGAGGACGCGCGCGCATCCATGTCGTTTGCCAGCTTGCTGGGAGGCTTGGCGCTCGCCAATGCCGGCCTGGGCGTGATGCACGGATTTGCGGCGCCGCTCGGCGGCATGCTGCAGGCGCCGCACGGAGCAATCATTGCCGCCCTGCTCCCTCACGGCATCGAAATCAACATCCAGGCTTTGCGCAGCCGCGCTCCCGGAAGCGACGCTTTGGCGCGCTATCATCAGGCGGCTTGCCTGCTTACCGGCGATCCGCACGCGCGGGCCGAAGATGTGACCGCTTGGGTGGCGTTTCTTTGCGGAGAGCTCGGCGTTTTGGGCCTGCGCGCCCTTGGTCTCGACCCCATCCGGATTCCCGAATTGGTGGACAAAGCCGCCCGCGCCAGCAGCATGCAAGCGAACCCGATTCCTCTCACGCGCGAGGAACTGATTGCCATCGCCGAGCGCGCGCTCTGAGCCGCGCGCGCAAGCAAGCGGTTTTTCTTACTCCGCTCCATGCGCTCCGGCTCTTGTCGTCATTCGGACACGTTTGAACATCCACACTACCGGCAAGCAGCAGAAAGAAGCCAGCGCCACGTAACGGAAATCATCCACATAGGACATCAGAGCCGCCTGCCTCTCGATCACATGCGCAAGATGAGCAATGGCTGCGGTGTGAGCGGCAGCGGGCCCGGTGAAGTTCGAAAACAGATGCGAGAGCCAGTGGATATGGTTCTGCGTGACCACTCGCGAGGGAGAGAGATGCTGCACGAGCTGGCTGCGGTGGAGCTGTTCGTGGCGCACCAAAATCGTCTCCGCGACGGAAATGCCGATGCTGCCGCCGAGGTTGCGCATGAGATTGTATAGTGCGCTTCCATTGCCCACTTCGCGGGCGGGCAGCGCGCCCAGCGTCACTGTTGACAGCGGAACGAAGATCATGCCCAGCGCAAAACCGCTCACGACAATCGATGTCACGAGCGACCAGGGCCCTATCTGGAGATTGACCTCGCCCCAGGAAAAGCTGCAAATGCCGAAAATGGCGAAGCCCGCGGTTACCAGAATGCGCGTATCCATTTTCGAAACCAGAAGCCCGACAAGCGGCATAGCGATGATGGCGCCGATGCCTCGCGGCGCAACCACCAGGCCAGCCGACCAAGCCGAGTAATCCATCACCGTTTGGTAATACAGCGGCAGCAGAGTGACCGCGGCATAAAGCGCGGCGGCCAGAAGGAACATGAGTATCGTGCCGACGGCAAAGTTTCGGTATGTAAAGGCGCCAAGGTCCACCAGCGTTTTCTTTTTCCTCAGTTGAGAGAACACAAAACCCGCCAGGCAGACGATCATGATGCAGAAGAGCCAGCGAATCAATTGCGAGCCGAACCAGTCATCCTGCTGGCCGCGGTCGAGCATGATCTGCAGACTGCCGAGTCCGAGCGCCAGCAGGCCGAAACCAATGCTGTCGAACTTGCCGGGATTGGCGTTCTTGATGTAGGGCGGATCTTTGATAAAGCGCATGATCAGCATCACCGCAATGACCCCTACAGGGATGTTGATATAGAAGGCCCAGCGCCAGGAATAATGTAAGGTAAGCCAGCCGCCAAGCGTTGGGCCCAGAATCGGTGCGACGACCACTCCCAAGCCGAACACCGCCATGGCGAGGCCTTGCTTTTCCGGCGGAAAGCTCTCCATCAGAATGGCTTGTGAAAGCGGCTGCAAACCGCCGCCGCCGACGCCCTGCGCCAGCCGCGCGATCAGAATCATGAGAAGCGAGCTGGCCGAGCCGCAAAAAAACGACGAGACGGTGAAGACAACTACCGACGCAATCAAATAACGCTTGCGCCCGAAGCGGAGCGAGAACCAGGCGCTTGCGGGTAAGATGACCGCGTTCGAGAGTAAGAAAAAAGTAAGGACCCAGCTCGCTTCATCGGTGGAAGCCGACAGGCTGCCTGCGATATACGGCAAGGCCACTGTGGCGATCGAGGTATCGATCACCACCATGAACGCCGGCAGGATCACAGCCGCCGCGACCAGCCACGGATTCACATCGGGCTTGACATTTTCCCCAACTGTATCCGCCCCAGGCATGGCCCAGGGCTATTTTACGGCTGGTGCGCAACAGGAGACCGAAAATGACGGCTAATGCGCTCCCGCAGGCCGGCGGCCCCACACGCGCCTGAGCAGCCACACCACGGGCAGGCAGCAAAAGCAAGCCAGCGCCATGAAGCGGAAAGCGTCCACATAGGACAGCAAGGCCGCCTGTCTGCCAACCATGTGGCCAAGGAGCGCAAGTGCCTGATGATGAGCGGTGGCGCTGCTGGAGAAATTCGAAAATTCATTTGTCAGTGAATGCAGATGATTCTGTGTGATGATGCGCATCGGCGTCAGATGCTGCACCAACTGGCTGTGATGAATTTGCTCGTGGCGCGCCAGAATGGTTTCGAAAACGGAAATCCCGATGCTGCCGCCGAGATTCCGCATGAGGTTGTAGAGTCCACTGCCGTTGCCGACCATGGCCTTGGGAAGTTCGGCGAGCGCTATGGCCGATAACGGGACGAACACCATGCCGGAAGCGAAGCCGCTGATGATGATCGGGATGATCAGAGACCAGGGCCCGATCTGCAGATCGATATGGCCCCAGAAAAGGCTGCAAACAGCAAAAATGCCGAAGCCCGCGGCCACCAGGAACCGCGTATCGATTCTGGTTATCAGGACGCCGATAACCAGCATCCCGACGATGGCGCCGATGCCGCGAGGCGATACCACTAGCCCGGCCCACCATCCCGAGTAATCCATCACGGTCTGGTAATAGAGCGGAAGCAAGGTAATCGCCGCATAGAGGACCGCGCCAAACAGGAAGATCAGTATGCAGCCGGCCGTGAAATTCCGATATTTCACGACGGAAAGATCGACGAGCGTTTTCTTATGCCGCAACTGGGAAATCACAAAGCCCGTCAAGCAGACGATCATGATGCAGAAAAGCCAGCGGATCATGACAGAGCCGAACCAGTCGTCCTGCTGTCCGCGGTCGAGCATGATCTGCAAGCTGCCGAGCCCGAGCGCAAGAAGCCCAAAACCGATCGAGTCGAATTTCCCCGGATTGGCGTTTTTGACGTAAGGCGGGTCTTTGACGTAGCGCAAGATCAGCACCACGGCAACGATGCCGACCGGAACCTTGAAATAGAAAGCCCAGCGCCAGGAATAGTGCAGGATGAACCATCCGCCCAATGTCGGACCCAAAATCGGCGCCACCACAACGCCCAGCCCATACACCGCCATCGCGAGTCCAAGCTTTTCCAGCGGGAAGCTCTCGGTGAGAATCGCCTGTGAGAGCGGCTGCAGACCGCCGCCGGCAGCGCCCTGTACCAGGCGGGCAACCAAAATCATGAGCAGCGAATCCGCCGCACCGACAAAAAACGACGCAATGGTGAAAACCACCACTGAGGCGATCAGGTAGTTTCTGCGCCCAAACCGCAGCGAAAACCAGGTACTGGCCGGCAAAATAATCGCATTCGAAAGCAGGTAGAACGTCAGAACCCAGCTCGCTTCGTTCACCGACGACGAGAGGCTCCCGGCGATGTAGGGCAGCGCCACAGAAGCGATGGAGGTATCGAGCACCTCCATGAACGTCGGCAGGATCACTGCCACCGCGATCAGCCATGGATTGACATCGGGCTTGTAGCTCTGGTGAGCGGTTTCTGTTTCAGCCATCGAAAAGAACGAATGCCCAGGGGCGCGAAACCATAGGATCGCTCATCATTTGAAGAGGTTTGATGCAGCTTCAAGTACGTAAGTTACCGCGCAGCATAAAACCTCCCGGCATAAAACGTTTCGATACCCCGCATAGAAATTTGCGTCTCGACCGAGACGCGAGAAGCTGATACGCTTTGGATGACTCACCGTGGAAAAAGATTCCCGCTTATTACACGTCGCGCTTCGATGGTCTCTCCCGCTTCTGTGCGCGTTGAGCGGCGCCGTTCTGAGCGCGCAGGAACTGCCGCTCGATCAGCAACTCAGCGCCCTGGAAGCGGCCACCAAAACCGCGCAGCTGTCCGCCGACAATGCCTGGATGCTGACCAGCGCGGCGCTGGTGCTGATGATGACCGGTCCGGGATTGGCGCTGTTCTACGGCGGCTTGGTGCGCAACAAAAACGTCTTGAGCACCATGATGCACAGCTTCGTACTCATGGCGGTGGTAACCGTCTTGTGGGCTGTCTACGGCTATAGTCTCGCCTTCGCCCCCGGAACTCCGTTTTACGGCGATCTGCGCTACGTATTTCTCAGCGGTGTCGGCACATCGCCGAATCCGAGCTACGGCGCCACGGTTCCGCAACAGACGTACATGTTGTTCCAGCTCATGTTCGCCATCATTACGCCGGCGCTGATCTCGGGCGCCTTCGCCGAACGCATCAAATTCAGCGCCATGATTCTCTTCACGGTGCTATGGTCCACGCTGGTGTATTTCCCGATGGCGCACATGGTCTGGGGCCAGGGCGGTTTCCTGAATGCGTTTCTCGGCGGGACGGTTCCCTGCCTCGATTTCGCCGGCGGCACCGTAGTGCACATCACTTCGGGAGTAAGTGCGCTGGTCTGCGCGCTGTATCTCGGCAAACGGCTGGGCTTCCCCAAGGAACCGATGAAGCCGCACAGTCTGGTATTGAGCATGATCGGCGCTTGCTTGCTCTGGGTGGGCTGGTTCGGATTTAACGCCGGCAGCGCCATCGGCTCCTCCGGCCTGGCAACCAGCGCCTTTGTTAATACCCAATTCGCCGCCGCGGCCGGCGTGCTCGGCTGGCTGTTTGCCGAATGGCTGCGGCACGGCAAACCCAGCATGCTCGGCGGTCTCTCTGGTGCCATCGCCGGTTTGGTCGCCATCACGCCTGCTTCGGGTTTCGTAAAGCCGTTCCCCGCCCTGCTGATCGGCTTTGTCGCCGCTATCTTCTGTTTCCTCATGGTCACTACGGTCAAACACTGGTTCGGCTACGACGATACGCTCGATGCCTTTGGCATTCACGGCGTGGGCGGGACGCTGGGAGCGCTGCTCACCGGCGTTTTCGCCACCAGCGCGATCAATAACGGACTGAAGGATGCCACCGGCCGGCCGCTTCCCTTAGGCGTAGTGGACGGCAATTCTCACCAGGTTCTGGATCAATTTATCGGCGTGCTCATTGCCTGGGGACTGTCCGCGCTCCTCACTTACATCATTTTGAAAGTTGTGGATCTGCTGGTTGGTGTCCGTGCTACGCCGGAGCAGGAGATAGAAGGTCTCGATCTCAGCATGCACGGCGAAGAAGGATACAACCTGGATGCGTAGCAATTAGGGCCATGAAAAAAATCGAAGCCATTATCCAACCGCATAAACTGGACGACGTCAAAGAGGCGCTGAAGAGCATCGGAGTCGATGGGCTTACCATCATCGAAGTCCGCGGGCATGGGCGTCAAAAGGGACACAAAGAGGTTTATCGCGGCATGGAGTACGAAGTGGACCTGCTGCCAAAAATCAAGCTGGAGACCGTGGTCCCCGATGCGCGTCTGGAGGAGATCGTCCGCACGCTGGCGGAAAGCGCACGGACCGGAAAAATCGGCGACGGGAAGATTTTCATTTATGAAGTCGCAGAGGCCGTCCGCATTCGCAATGGCGACCGCGGCGAGGCAGCTTTGTAAGTGTGCTGCCGTTTGAGAGAGGGAGCCAGAATAGCCGCGCCACCCGCATCATAAAACATTTCGATATCCCGCATAGAAATTTGTGCTTCGACTAGGAAGCTTGCGGCTGTTACGCTTTGGATTACCCCGTGGCAAAACACCGCTGTTTCCCGCACATCGTGCTTCGATGGAGCATCCTCATTTCGTGTGCGCTCGGCGGCGGCATTCTCGAGGCGCAAAACCAACTACCGCTCAATCAGCAACTGAACGCCCTGGAAGCGGCCGCTAAAATGGCACAGCTTTCTGCCGACAATGCCTGGATGCTCACCAGCGCCGCATTGGTGCTGATGATGACCGGCCCGGGATTGGCGTTGTTTTACGGCGGCCTGGTGCGCAACAAGAATGTCTTGAGCACCATGATGCACAGCTTCGCGCTGATGGCGGTGGTCACGGTCTTGTGGGCGATTTATGGCTATAGCCTCGCCTTCGCTCCCGGGACTCCGTTCTATGGAGATCTGCGCTACCTATTTCTCAGCGGCGTGGGCACATCGCCCAATCCCAGCTACGGCGCCACCGTTCCGCAACAGACGTACATGATCTTCCAGCTCATGTTCGCCATCATTACGCCGGCGCTGATCTCGGGTGCCTTCGCCGAACGCATCAAATTCAGCGCCATGATGCTCTTCACGGTGCTATGGTCCGCGCTGGTGTATTTCCCCCTGGCGCACATGGTCTGGGGCCAGGGCGGTTTCCTGAACGCATTTCTCGGAGGCTCGGTTCCGTGCCTCGATTTTGCCGGCGGAACGGTCGTGGAAATCGGTTCCGGAGTCAGCGCGCTCGTGTGCGCGCTATACGTGGGCAAGCGGATAGGCTTCCCGCATGAACCGATGAAGCCACACAATCTGGTGCTGAGTTTTACCGGTGCCTGTTTGCTGTGGGTAGGCTGGTTCGGTTTTAACGCAGGCAGTGCAATCAATGCATCGGCACTGGCAACCAGCGCATTCGTAGCCACGCAGTTCGCCGCCGCCGCCGCCGCGCTCGGCTGGCTGCTTGCCGAGCGGTTGCGCCAGGGCAAACCAAGCATGCTTGGCGGCCTGTCGGGTGCGGTAGCCGGGATGGTCGCGATTACACCAGCCGCTGGATTCGTAAAACCATTTCCCGCGCTGCTGATCGGGTTCCTTGCCGGCATCTTCTGTTTCTACACGGTTACGGTCGCTAAGCGGCGCTTCGGCTATGACGATACACTGGATGCCTTCGGTATTCATGGCGGCGGCGGAACACTGGGGATGCTTCTAACGGGGGTTTTTGCAACGAATGCGGTCAACAATGGATTAAGAAATGCCGCGGGCAAAGCGCTCCCACTCGGACTGGCCGATGGGAATGGACATCAGGTTTTGAATCAACTGATCGGTGTCGCTATTGCTTGGGGACTGTCGGCTGTCGGGACCTATGTAGCTTTGAAAATTGTGGACATACTCATCGGCGTTCGAGCCCTGCCCGAACACGAGATCGAGGGTCTCGACGTTCACATGCATGGCGAACAAGCATACAACTTTGAAGGGTAGCGGCGAACGATTTCGACGATAAGATCGAGGCCATGAAGAAAATCGAAGCCATCATCCAACCGCATAAGCTGGACGACGTGAAAGAGGCGCTGAAGAGCATCGGAGTCGATGGGCTTACTGTCACCGAAGTTCGCGGGCATGGGCGTCAGAAGGGCCACAAAGAGGTCTATCGCGGCTTGGAGTACGAAGTGGACCTGCTGCCCAAGATCAAGCTGGAGACCGTGATCCCCGATGCGCGCCGGGAGGAGATTGTCCGCACTCTGGCCCAAAGCGCGCGAACCGGAAAAATCGGCGACGGGAAGATTTTCGTCTACGATGTCGCCGAAGCGATCCGCATTCGCAACGGCGACCGCGGCGAGGCAGCTTTGTAAGTGCCCGTGCAATTCGATCATCGCGATCCCTTTGCCGCGCTCGCCGCGCGTACGCAACTGGCGGACGAGCGAGTTATTACGGCGGCAACCCAACTCCCTCGAATGCCATTTGCAATCGCAGGGGCCGGCGGCTACGGACGCCGCGAATTGTTTCCTTGCTCTGACGTCGATCTGCTGCTCATCGTCCCCACCGAAGCGGATATCGCCCGCCTGCGAGAGCCGCTTTCCGGCTGCCTGCGCGAGTTATGGGATTCCGGACTGCGCATTGGCCATTCCGTGAGAACCATCGAAGAATGCTGCCGCTGGAATGAGCAGAATCTGGAGCTGCACGTCAGCCTGCTTGACCTGCGCTTTCTTTATGGCGATCGCGAAATCTTCGATCGCGCTGCGCGCGCGCTCGGCGAGTTTTACGCCCATCACGGCCGGCGCATCGCGGCGCGCCTGGCCGAACGAACGCGCCAGCGGCATCGCAAGTTCGACAACACGCCGTATCATCTGGAGCCGAACATCAAAGAAACCTGCGGCGGCATTCGCGATCTGCACCTGCTCGGCTGGTTTACTCGGCTTTATCCCAGCCGGCCCGAGATCGCAGAAACGCTGAGCGATCTCGCCGAAGCCAGGCGGTTTCTGTTTGCACTGCGCTGTTTTCTGCATCTCGAATCGGGGCGCGACAACAATCTGCTCTCGTTTGAGCTGCAAGACGAAGCGGCCCGGCGGCTGGCGCCCGACCCGGTTTCTCCCCCCGGCCCGGTTTCTCCAGAAGATTGGATGCGCCAGTATTTCCGGCACGCCCGACGCGTCTTCGCATCGGCGCGGCGGCCGCTCGAAATCCCCGAGGCCGAACAAAGCGCACTTTGGCGGCAAATGCGGGACCGGCATAGCCGCACATCCACTGCGGAATTTACCGTTTCGCGCGGCCGCGTTCTGCTGCGCAATCCGGCAATCACGCTGCGCTCGGCCGAATCGGTTCTGGCGATGTTCACCTTCATCGGCCGCCATGGGACGGCGCTTTCCTGGGATGCGCAACGGCAAGTGCGCGGCCAGGCCGGGCGCATTCGCGAGGCGTTTTCACAATTGCGTCCGGCCTGGACCGCTTGGCACGGCTTCTTTTCCCAGCCGCATTGCGCACTCGCCTTGGCAGCCATGCAGGAGGCTAATATGCTCGCGGCCGCCATTCCGGAATGGAAGCACATCGAGAGTCTGGTGGTGCGCGATTTCTACCATCGCTATACCGTCGATGAACACTCGCTGCGGGCTGTGGCCCAGATTGACGAGCTGAAGGCCAATCCCGTAGGGCAGCTTGACGAAGGCGATCTGGCACTGCTCCGAATCGCTCTGCTGCTGCACGACATCGGCAAGGGAACGCAGCCCGGCGACCACATCCGCGGTTCGCTTGACGTCGCACGCGGCATCCTCGATCGCATGGGGGCCCCGCAACCGGCGCGCGCCGCGGTCTTGTTCCTGATCGAGCATCACCTCGATCTCTCGCAAACCATGACCAGCCGCGATCTCGGCGATCCGGTCACGGCTCGCCTGCTTACTTCCCGCATCGGAACCGAGGAAGACCTGCGCCGCCTGGTCCTGCTTACCTACGCCGATATCGCCGCGGTCAATCCCTCGGCGCTCACACCCTGGCGCTCCGAACAGCTTTGGCGCGTTTATGCCATCGCGCGGCGACAGTTCACCCGCGAACTGGCGAGCGAGCGCATCCACCATGCAGAGGCCCTGCCCGCCGAAATCGCACCATTTGTGGAAGGTTTTCCTACCCGCTATCTGCGTACACAGACGCGCGAAGACACGATGCGCCATTTCGCGCTTTATCGCAAGAGCTTGAGCGTGGGTGCCGGTATTGAAATCCGCCGCGATCCCCACGCCTGGATCATGACCGTGGTGGCGCACGATCGGCCGCGCCTGTTTGCGTCTCTCTGCGGTGCCCTTGCCGGTTTCGGCATGAATATCGTAAAGGCGGAAGCGTTCTCGAATACTGCGGCCTACGTTCTGGATTCGATCCGCTTTACCGACCCGCTACGCAACCTGGAATTGAATTCGAGCGAAGTGAATCGTCTGGAATGGA
Source organism: Bryobacteraceae bacterium (assembly GCA_050746645.1). Taxonomy (GTDB): domain Bacteria; phylum Acidobacteriota; class Terriglobia; order Bryobacterales; family Bryobacteraceae; genus Bog-105. The sequence goes on from JBOGMI010000625.1 coordinate 12,975, forward strand.
CCGTCGCCTGTGTCTTGAACCAGACCATCACCGTGGATGACCTGCTGAAGCGCAGACGCGCCGTGCCCCGGCCCACCCGCTCGGCTGCGATCGCCCCCAGTGCGCGCTTTTATCAAGAAGCCTCCGATACCGCCACGCTGCTCGAATTCGTCGGCGAGGACCGGCCCGGACTGCTGCACGATCTGGCTTCGGCGATCGCTTCGGCCGGATGCAATATCGAAGCAGTGATGGTCGACACCCAGGCTCACAAGGCCGTGGATGTCTTCTATGTGACCTGCAACCGCCGCAAGCTGGACGAAGCCACCGAAGAGCGCCTCCGCGGGGATCTGACGGGCCTCGCGGCGCGCTAGCACAACGCCGTTCATTCGCAGCCCGAAGGCCCGCCCCTCACACATTCCTCCCCCGTAACGATAAGCTAACTGGTGATGGCTGCGCGGGTGGTCAGTTTTGGCGAGATCGCACCGAAAGCGGGTTCCTACTCGCTGCTGGAATGCGCACTGCCGGGAGGCGGTGTCCAGACGGCCGGGGTGCTGCTGTTCGATCCCTCCACCGACACCCTGCACGTGCGGCTGCGGCGCGATTGGGAGGAGATTGCGACCGAAGAAGACGCCGAGGTGCTGGCGGAGCTCGAGGGCGATCTGATGGTTCGGGCAAGCGAGCGGGGCGGTGCGGCGGTGCTGGAGTTTCTGGAAAACAATCTGTCGCAGGCGCTGCGCATCACGGAGCGCGAGGCGGTGAAGGTGCGCGATTTCGAAAAGGCGCTGGACGGGTTATATCGTGAGCATGTGCCGGCTCACGTGCTGCCCTTCCGCACCCATCTGCCGCGCTATTCGCTAGCCGTCGCGGCAGGTCCGTTTCTTACCAATCCGGAGGACATTCAGGCGGAGGAATGGATGGAGGCGCCGCGCGATCTGGCTCTCGGCGAAGACATGTTCGTGGCCCGCATTCAGGGCCAATCGATGGAGCCGAGGATTCCGGACGGGAGTTTTTGCGTGTTCCGCCGCGGGGTTGTGGGTTCGCGCAACGGCCGCCTGGTGCTGGTGCGCAATTCCGAGCTGGCCGACGACAACCAGTACACCGTCAAGCGCTACCGCAGCGAAAGGGCGGTCACCGAAGAAGGTTTTCAGCACACGCGCATCCGGCTGGAGAGTTTGAATCCGGAGTATCCGTCGTGGGATCTGGACGAAGATCCGGAAAAGTATCAAGTGATCGCGGAATTTGTGCGGGTGCTGGAATAGGACCAACCAACCGCCTGCCGGTTTGACTGTTCGCTACTATAGGCGGCGTGAACCGAAGGGATCTGCAGGTGCTAGCCCATACCAGGCTCGCCGAGGCAAAATCGCTACTGGAAGCTGGTCTCCCAGATGGTGCGTATTACCTGGCGGGCTATGCAGTCGAGTGTGCCTTGAAAGCGGGTATTGCTCGCGGGACGCGGCGCTACGATTTTCCAGAGAAGAAGAGCGTGGACGCCAGCCATACCCATAATTTGAAGGACCTGATGAAACTCGCTAATCTGGAATTAGCACGGTTGGAACGAGCGACTAAAGATCCTGCTTTTCGCAACAATTGGGATGTTGTGCAACAGTGGTCGGAACCCAGCCGCTATCGGAGGCATGCCCCGGAGATAGCACGAGCTCTCGTGGAAGCAATTAGCGATAGAGAACACGGAGTGATGACTTGGATAGAACTACATTGGTAGCGACGGATTTCACCATTGGAGCCGAACTCGCTGACGCTCTGGATCGCTCAACCTTAGCGGTTAGTGTGGCTTTGTGGCTTTACTCGTCGGATTACGAGGACTGGCGATTCGTAATTGCATCGCGTCGTCTTGATGATGCTGAACCGTCGAAAGCCTACGGCTTGGTTCATAGCGCACTTGAAGCGGCAGGAATATCCCTCCAAAAAACTCCATCGCTCTTGATCCTGAAAATGTCAGATCCTTTCATTCGGGAGTTACGCCGAATTTTCGGGAGAACAAAGAGTGTTGAAGGTATGCGTCTAGGTGGACAGCTAATCGGTGATCGGTTTGTCCAAGACGCTCTCGTCTATCGTATTCGCTA
>JBOGMI010000626.1:0-1032 GCA_050746645.1 Bryobacteraceae bacterium
TTGGCTGAAGGAGAGATCGCCGGTGGCCGATCGAATTGCCGGGTCGGACAGATCACGGTTCCCCGACTGGGCCAAATCGATCTTAGAGAGCATCATGTCCGGTACGGACTTAAAGTACTTGGAGAGCGCACCTGCTGCCGGTGTGATCGAGACATCCAAACCAAATCCATCTTTCAACTGAAAAGTAGGCATTCGAATCACCTAAAAGAGCGAGGGACGGCTGGCCCCGCCCAAGAGTCCCGGGCTTATATAAGCGATCGTATGCGTGCCCTCGTGGCCTCCCCAGGCAAACAGCAGCGACAGCCTTGGAAAACCTCCCGCGCGAATCGTTATACCGGCACCCCAGCTATGCAAGAAATGGTCGAAACCCAAATCGCTGTGCGTAAGCGCAACCCGGCCGTAATCGGCTGTGAACTCCGCTCCAATCGGTCCCCAGATCGAGTGTTCGAAGGCGCCGTGGAACAGCAGTAGATTGGGCGCGCGGAAGCGGTAGTCCGGATAACTGGGCAGGCCGAGCTGCCCGTTTATATCGGAACCTCCAAGCGTCGGTTGGAAATAGAACGGGACAGAATGGCTGGCGGGCAAGAACGATTCCGAAAGGCGTGCTTCTAACTTGATGCTTCCCGAGAGATTCCGCACGGACGCGGCTCTGTGCGGCGCTTCCTTGCTTCCGTCCGGCCCGTATTGTGCCGTTGAAGAGACCACCGCGGTTTGCCCATATAGCCAGATCGTATGCGAGAAATCCAAGTTGAGCCGACGGAAGGAATACATCGTGTCAGAGGGAGCGGCAAACTCCTGAAACACCGCCGAATAATCCAGATCGAAAAGAGAACGGAAATCGCGGCTGAATCGCAAGCCCTCGCCCGCCTGCAGGAAACCGGGTTGACTGGAGAGTCCGGGCACGCAGGCGCACACTCCATATGTTTGCTGCGCCGCCGGAACGGCAGGATTCCCGCTGTCCGCGAAGACATCGACGAAGCGTCCGTTCAGTTCGCCATACAGTGCAAACCCGGACGATCCCAATGGAAAAAT
>JBOGMI010000627.1:0-1264 GCA_050746645.1 Bryobacteraceae bacterium
GTGCACGAGCTAATCGAAGCGCGGGATGACAAGCACCTGCTGCGCTATCAAAAGAACCTGGCGCGCCAGGAGCTGCTGATTGTGGATGAACTCGGATTCGTGCCCTTGTCCAAGACCGGCGCCGAGATGCTATTCGAAATTTTTAGCCAACGCTACGAACGTAGTTCTACGCTGGTGACCAGCAACCTCCCGTTTGCCGAATGGACCGAGGTGCTGGGCTCGGAACGGCTGACCGGCGCGTTGTTGGATCGTCTGACACATCATGTTCATATCCTGGAAATGAACGGCGACAGCTTCCGCCTCAAAAACAGCCGGAAGAGGAAAGATCCCGGCCCGCAGTAGCTTACCTTTATCCCAATCTTCCGGCTCGCCTAGGTTTGGAGGCGGCTTCCGCTGCGCCCTAAACGCGCCGCCCTATGGGCGTCGCAGGGCTTCGCTCCAGCCGCCCCCAAACCCACAGGAAAACACCTAAATCAAGCAAAGCAGTGGTTCCCTTTTACTCCGCCCTTGACAGCAGACGGGGCGGCGGACCAATCGGGGCAAGTGACCGCCGATCCAAATCCTCGATGGCGATTTTCGTGGTGTGCTTCCCCAATGGGCTGGCATCGCGCTCGCGGGCACTACTCGCAATTGCTTTTATTTCGGCCGCAAATGTAACGAGATCGATCGATTTGCCCTGATGTCCAGGATGCGCCGTGCTTGCGGGGGATGCCCGCGCACGCGCCGGCCAGCGCCGCAGCGTCTTCGGGCCGCGCAATTACCGAACTCGCTGTGCGGGCGGCGGAAGAAGGCCGGAGTGAAGAATAGCTTTTATTTTTTGCTAACCGGGCCGAAGCATTGCTTGCCTTGCGCCTTCTGGCCTTCTTGCGTCACAAGCGCGGCGACAACATAAACGAAAGTTTTCAGCCTCTTGTTTGGGTAATCGGAAAGTCGAGGAACTGGCTGGAACGTTGGGGCTGGATGAGGAAGTTTTCCTCTCCGACTCGTTCTTTGTCCTTTCTTCTTAGCAGTCGCGAGTTTGGCGCCTTATATTTAGGGAGGTTTTGTGGGAATCGCCGGAAAGGGCGGGTTTTGCCCTTTCCGGTCTATTAGGAAGGGAGCCCGCAGTGAAGCGGCGGTCAAGAGCGGCGCTTTTTGCCGCCGCGGAGCGGGCCGGAGCGAAGCGGAGGACTCTTGACCGCCGCGGGAACGGAGGGCAGAGGAGAGGGGACCGGGGAGAGGAGCTTGCTCCTTTCCCCGCCAAGGAATGCTTTTGGATCGCGAA
>JBOGMI010000628.1:0-2064 GCA_050746645.1 Bryobacteraceae bacterium
ATGCAGGACAGGCTGGAAGAATTGCGGCGGCGCCATCGGCGCGCGGAGGAAGGCGGAGGGGCGGAGCGCCAAGAGCGCCAGCACAAGGCCGGCAAGCTGTCGGCGCGCGAACGGATCGATCTGCTGCTCGACGAAGGCACGTTCGAAGAACTGGATAAGCTGGTGCGGCACCGTTGTCACCATTTCGGCATGCAGAACAACGTCGTGGATGGAGACGGATTTGTTGCCGGGCACGGTTTGATTCACGGCCGCCAGGCGTTTGTCTTCGCGCAGGATTTCACGGTTTTTGGCGGCTCGCTTTCGGAAGCCAACGCTCAAAAAATCGTCAAGCTGATGGACCTGGCGCTCGCGACCGGCGCGCCCATCATCGGGCTGAACGACTCGGGCGGCGCGCGGATTCAGGAAGGCGTGGTTTCGCTCGCCGGATATGCGGACATTTTCCTTCGAAACACGCTGGCGAGCGGAGTGGTGCCGCAGATCTCGGCGATTATGGGTCCGTGTGCCGGAGGAGCGGTGTACTCGCCCGCCCTGACCGACTTCATTTTCATGGTCGATCATACGAGCCACATGTTTGTGACCGGGCCGGACGTGATCAAGACCGTCACGCACGAAGACGTCACCAAAGAAAATCTGGGCGGCGCGATGACGCACAATGCCACGAGCGGCGTGGCGCAGTTTCTCGCGGCTGACGATCAGGACTGCCTGCGCAGCATCCGCGAGCTGATGCGGTTTCTGCCGCAGAACAATCTGGACGGCGTTCCGCGGGTAGAAACCAGCGATCCGGAAACGCGTGCGGATGCGGAATTGGACACCTTGGTCCCGCTCGAATCGAATCAGCCCTATGACATGAAAGATGCCATCCGCCGCGTGGTGGACGACGGCTATTTTTTCGAAGCGGCCGAGCACTTCGCGCGCAACATCGTCGTCGGATTCGCGCGCATGGCTGGAGAAACGGTCGGCATTGTCGCGAACCAGCCGGCCCGTCTCGCCGGCTGCCTGGATATCGATTCGTCTGTAAAGGGCGCGCGTTTTGTGCGTTTCTGCGATGCGTTTCAGATTCCCATCCTGACCTTTGAAGATGTGCCCGGCTTTCTGCCCGGGACGAATCAGGAATTCGGAGGTATCATCCGCCACGGCGCAAAACTTCTTTATGCATATGCGGAGGCGACGGTGCCGAAAATTACGGTGATCACGCGCAAAGCTTACGGCGGAGCGTATTGCGTGATGGGATCGAAGCATCTGCGCACGGACATGAATTTCGCCTGGCCGACAGCGGAAATCGCGGTAATGGGACCGGAGGGCGCGGTAAGAATTCTCAACCGCCGCGAATTGGAAGCGACGCCCGAAAAAATACAGGAATACCGCGACCGTTTTGCGAATCCATTCATTGCGGCAGAGCGAGGCTATATCGACGACGTAATCGAACCGCATGAAACACGGCGAAAAGTTATTCGCGCGTTGCGGATGCTGGCGAATAAAGGCGCAACCATGCCGCGGAAAAAGCATGGCAATATGCCGCTGTAGACTTCGGAAAAACAGGCTGCGAGAGTCAGCTCCGCAGCACGCGCACGCCGAAAGCCTCCATATCGATCGCGCCAGTTGCCGCCTTTCCAGTTATGGCATCTTTGTAAGAATGAGGCAGCTTCACAGTTTGCGGCTTTGGTAGATGGTTCAGAAGGAAGATCCATTTCCCCTGCCCCGTCCCGCGCGCAGCCACTTCGACCCCTTGCGGCGCCTCTATTTCAGCGTGCAGGCCGGCAGCCGATGCGATTTGGCGCAGCACCCGGGATATGCCGGCCTGATCCAATTTCGTCCCGATATAGATGGCTTTCCCCTTTCCAAACGAGTTACTTGTAATTGCCGGCTTTCCAGCGTGAGCGCCCATGGTGTAAGTCGCTAGTATCTCGGCGCCTGACGGTTTCAGTACATCAAACCAGACCTCGCATTCGGCATCGGGTCCGGAAAGAGCTTGTGAGAACTTCACGCCCTGTTTCTGCCAGTACATCGGCACATAGTCTTCGACGGTCACTCCCATAACGTCGCGCAACAGACCTGGAAGCGGCA
>JBOGMI010000629.1:0-2259 GCA_050746645.1 Bryobacteraceae bacterium
GAAATACGTGACGCGGCCCGCGAAGGGATAGGCCGCGGTCTTGAAAACGAAAAGCGAGCAGGACTCGTTGGGCGCAATCGTCTTACGGATCTCCTTGCCGTCCTCAACCGCCGCAAAGGGGGCGCGCTGTAGGGGAGAAGGCAAAATTTCAGCGGCGAAGTTCAGCAACGCACTCGCGCCAATTCCTTGCGGCGCAGCGCCGCAAAGAATCGGAAGGATGCGCCGCTCGCGCACAGCGGTCTGGAGCCCCGAAACCAAGTGCTCGACCGGCAGCGTTCCGGTATTGAAGAACTCTTCCATCAGCTCGTCGTTGCCCTCGGCAATCATCTCCACCAAGGCCTCGTGCGCCTGGCCCGCTTCTTCTTGAAGCCCGGCGGGAATATCGCCCTCGGCCGAGCCCGCATACGCGCGCATCCGAATCAGATCCACCACACCTTGAAAATCCTTTTCGGAGCCGACCGGCAGTTGTACCGGAACGGCGGCGCGGCCGAATACTTCGCGGACGTTTTCCGCGGTTCGCTGGAAAGAGGCGCGGTCGCGGTCGAGTTTGTTTACAAAGAAGACATTCGGGATTCCGAAACCCGCCGCGAATTTACAGACTTTTTCGGTAGACACTTCCACACCGGCCACGCCGTCGAGCACGGTGACGCAGGCATCGGCCGCGATGAGCGCAGATTTCGTATCGGGCAAAAAAATATTGAATCCGGGCGTATCGATCAGATTGATTTTCGCCTTCTGCCAGGAGAATGCCGCGATGGCGGAGGAGATGGTCAGCTTGCGCGCAATCTCTTCATCGTCAAAGTCGGTAATGCTGTTGCCTTCATCAGGCTGAAGGTGGCGGTCTGTCGCCCCGGCCGCGTAGAGAAGAGCCGATGCGAGCGATGTTTTGCCGCAATGCGCGTGCCCGATCAAAGCCAGGTTCCGGATATCGGAACTCTCGAAGACCTTCATAAATACCTCCAGACCGGCGTTGCGCACGGTAAAAACCGAGAGAATATCAAACCCGGTGGGCGGGCCTGTTTATGCGGTCTGCTGCGAGGCGGAGACATCGCTGGCCACGTCGATCACGGGATTGTAGGTCAGGATGCGGCCGCAGCTTTCGCAGAACATGACCCGATCGCCGCGCCGGAGGTCCTGAAAGAACTGAGGCCGGAGCGTGATCTGGCAAGCGCTGCAGCGGCCTTCGGTCGCGTCGGCGATGGGCGTGTTCCTGGTCTTCTTGCGCACGCGCTCGTATTCTTTGTAAAAAGGCGGCGGCATCCCGGCGGCCGCCGCTTTGCGCTCTTCGCGCTGCCCCGACAGCTCCTTCTGGTCCACCGCGGTGCGCTCGCGCGCCAGCTTCTTTTGCGACTCCACCTGCTGTTGTTCTGCCTTTAAGGCGGCTTCGGCGGCTTTGACGTTTTTCTCCAGCGGCTCGGATTGCTCCATCAGATCCAGGATGCGATCTTCCGCTTTGCGAATCTCGGCCTCGATATAAGAAATTTCGTTTTGAAAGGCCCGATACTGCTCGTTGGTTTTGGCCTGGAGCATCTGATCTTTCAATTTCGAGATCTTCTGCTCGTGCGATTGGATATCGCCTTCGAGGCGCTTGCGGTCGTGCTGATTTGCCTTCAATGCGACGCGGTCGATCTCCAACCTGCGCGTATGCGACTCGAGCCGCTTTTCGATCTCGGCGATGTGCTTGGGAAGGGTCGCGATCTCGTTCTCGAGACCGGCAATCTTACGATCGAGCGCTTGGAGCCGCAGCGCAAGAGCTAAGTCCTGCAGCATTACCTACGGATTCTAGCACCTGCTGCCGATGGTTAAGGGTCACTCGTACCGAAGAGCGACCATTGGGTCCACGCGCGAAGCCCTGCGGGCCGGCAGATAACAGGCAAGCAAAGCCACTGACGCGAGAACTATCGATGCCACGACGAGAACCAGTGGATCGATGCCGGGCGTCTGATACAGAAGGCCGGCGAGCACGCGGCCGATGCCGGCCGACAGCAGCAGTCCGATCGCAATGCCGGCTGCAATCACGCGAAGCCCCTGGCCGAGGATCAAACGCATTGCCGAAGAAGGATCGGCGCCTAAGGCCATTCGGATTCCGATTTCGCGCGTCCGCCGCGCTACCGTGTAGGCGTTGACGGCATAGAGGCCAATCACCGCGAGAAACAGCGCCACGGCACCGAAGATCTCCAGCATGTAAGCGCCTGTGCGCACCAGCCAATAGCCGAAGCTGGAGTCGACATGCTGGCGCATGGTCGTCAAGGAGAGCAG
>JBOGMI010000630.1:0-4916 GCA_050746645.1 Bryobacteraceae bacterium
GGCGGCACTCATCACGGCCATTGGTACGACCACGTCGAGGTCGGCATGGGCGGCGCCATGTCGCCTGTTTCCACCGATCGGAACGGCAGCCGGCCTCAGGGTTCGCGTGTGGCTTTAGTATTTCCACACGGTGTGCCGCCGCTTAAGTCCGCCGAGATTCGCCACATGCTCTCGGGCGTTTTCGATTTTTCCAAACACAGCGCCGCCGAGCTCTACTTCGACCGCCTTCCCGCGCCGGTCCAAAAAGCCATTAAGGAAAAGCGCGCCATCAAGGGCATGAACCACGACGAGGTAGTGATGGCCCTTGGCACACCCCAAGACAAGAGCCGTCAGACCAACAGCAAGGGCGACGAGATCGAAAGCTGGGTCTACGGCACGCCGCCGGGCAAGCTGGTATTTGTCACCTTCGACGAAGGCAAAGTCACCCAGGTCAAAGAGAGCTATGCCTATCTCGGCGGCCGCACCTCGCCTCCCTTGCCGCCGGTGATCCGATAGACTTGTGGGGCAGGCTTTCAGCCCGCCTGCTGCAGTGTCGTCTATACCGCGAAAGCGATTCGGGTTGCTTGCGCTTCCCGCGGCTGCGCCACCCTCCTCCGTACAATAAAGACATATGTCGATAAAAGTAGGTATTAACGGCTTCGGCCGCATCGGGCGAAATGTGGTCCGCGCCGGGCTGGATCATCCCAATATTGAATTTGTCGCGGCCAACGATCTGACCAACACCGAAACGCTGGCCCATTTGCTTAAGTACGATTCCATCCTCGGCCAGCTAAAGGACGACATCAAGGCCAACGGCGACACGATCCAGATCGGAGGCAAGAAACTCAAGATTTTCGCCATCAAAGATCCGGCGGAGATCGACTGGCCGGGCCTGGGCGTGCAGGTGGTGGTTGAATCCACCGGCCGTTTCACCGACGCTAAGGAAGCGGCCAAGCACTTGCGCGGTTCGGTGAAGAAAGTCATTATCTCCGCGCCGGCCAAGAACGAGGACGTCACCGTGGTGCTGGGCGTTAACGGCGAGATGTACGACCCCGCTAAGCACAACGTCGTTTCGAATGCTTCCTGCACAACGAATTGTCTTGCTCCCGTGGTCAAGGTTTTGAACGATACCTTCGGCATCGAGAAGGGATCCATGACCACGGTGCACAGCTACACCAACGATCAGAACGTGCTCGATTTCCCGCACAAGGATTTGCGGCGTGCGCGCGCGGCAGCTCTGAACATGATTCCCACCACTACCGGAGCGGCGAAAGCGATCGGCCTGGTGCTTCCGGAGCTCAAGGGCAAGCTGGACGGCTATTCGATGCGCGTGCCCACGCCTAATGTTTCCGTGGTCGATCTGGTCGCCGTGCTCAAGAAAAATACCTCGACCGAAGCCGTGAACGGCGCATTGAAGCAAGCCGCCGAAGGGCCGCTGAAGGGCATTTTGGGGTATACTACCGATCCGGTGGTTTCGAGCGACCTGCTGCACAACCCCAACAGCGCCATTGTGGATGCCGGCTTGACCAAGGTGATGGATGGCAACCTCGTCAAAGTCGTCGCCTGGTACGACAACGAATGGGGCTATTCGAACCGCATCGTCGATCTGATCGAATTCGTCGCCCAAAAAGGCCTTTAACGAAACTGGGCCACGAATTGTGTCCATTCGTGGCTCCCTCGTTTTCTCCTATTGATTTTCTGTAGGTCTTGAGCTATCATTCCTACAGGACTTCGATAGGAATGCCCCAAGCACGAACCGAACTGCTGCGAGGAACCCTTGATCTGCTGATCTTGAGAGCGCTAACGCTCAATCGCGATCACGGCGTAGGCATCGCTCGAAGAATCCAGCAGATCACGAAGGGAACATTCGAGGTCAAACCGGGCTCGCTCTTTCCCGCCCTGCACCGTTTGGAGCAGAAAGGATGGCTAGCTTCCGAGTGGGGCGAGTCGGAGAATCTGCGGCGCGCGAAATATTACAAGCTCACCAGAGCCGGTAGAAAGCAGATCGAAGCCGAAATGGCGAATTGGAAACGTGTTTCGGCCGCGATCAATTGGGCTATCGAGGCCACATCCGAGGGATAGATTGTGCCAAACCTCAAGCTCCTGTTACGCAGCCTTTTCCGCAAGAGCCGGGTGGAACAGGACCTGGATGCCGAACTTCACTTCTATCTGGAAACCCAAATTCAGCAAAGGATGGATGCTGGCATCGATGAACCGGAAGCGCGCCGGGCTGCGCGGATCGAACTGGGGAGCGTTGAATCCGTGAAAGATGCGGTTAGGGATGTCCGGATGGGGGCAGGGATGGAACGAATTTGGCAGGATATCCGCTATGCGGTTCGCGGCCTTCTCAATAAGCCGGGTTATACAGTAGTCGCGGTATTGGTTTTGGCGCTGGGTATTGGAGCCAACAGCGCGGTCTTGAGCCTGGTCAACGCCTTCTTACTAAAGCCCCTGGAGGTGGCTAACTCCGGCCAAGTGGTCGGCCTTTATAGCCGCGACACAAAGCACCCCGACAGCTATCGCGCGTTCTCGTATCCAAACTATGTCGAGATTCGCGACCACAACCCGGTTTTCTCCAGCGTGATGGCGCAACAGCTCTCTCTGGTTGGCGTGCAAAAGGGTAACCGCACGCGGCGAATCTTCGCGGACGTCGTTTCTTCCAATTACTTTTCAACTTTGGGCGTTCCACTCCTCAAAGGCCGCTCCTTTCGCGCCGAGGAAGAAAAACCGGGCGCGGCGTCAACGGTCATTGAATCCTATCCGTTCTGGAAGCGAACGGGCGGCGGCTCGCGGATACTCGGCAGGAAACTGCGCATCAACGGCCATCTCTTTACGGTGGTCGGCATCGCGCCCAAAGGCTTCACCGGAACGACCGCGCTAATGAGCCCGGAGATCTTTCTGCCCTTAGGTGCCTTCAACCTGGTGACGAACGATTTCGAAAGCAAGCCGCTTTCCGCGCGCGATAACAATGCTCTGATCGTAATCGGCCGCCTGAAGCCGGGCATCACCCAGAAGGAGGCCAACGCCAGCCTCTCCGTCGTCGCGTCAGAGATGGCAAAGGAATTTCCAGCCGCAAACAAAGATCAACAGTTATTTGTCCATTCGCTCTCGCGGTTCAATATTTCGACAGGTCCAACCAACAACAGCGAAATGTACATGCCGGCCATTCTGCTGATGTCGCTGGCCGGTGTCGTGCTTCTGATCGCTTGTTTAAATCTGGCGAATATGATCATGGCCAGCGGCGCCGCGAGGCGCAAGGAAATTGCCATCCGGCTCGCAATCGGTGGCAGCCGGCGCCGCATTGCACAGCAACTGGTCACCGAAGGTTTTGTCCTGGCGATCGTTGGCGGTGCGGCGGGACTCTTGGTTGCCTCCTGGAGTGCGAAGGTCCTCATGGCCGCAATGGCTCGTGTGCTTCCCTTTGGTTTCGTCTACAGTTCGACACCCGATGTGCGGGTTCTTGCTGGCACGCTAGCGTTTTGCGTGGCGAGCACCGTCATTTTTGCATTATCCCCAGCCTGGAAACTCTCCAATCCGAACACTTGGCTGGACCTGAAGGCAACTCCTGGTCACGATGTTGGCGGTCGCGACCGGCGATTTTTCTCGCGCGGCAATGTGCTGGTAATCGCACAACTCTCGCTATCGCTTATGATGCTTGCCGCAGCAGGTCTATTCGTCCGCAGTGCCTTGCGCGCCGCCAATATCCAGCCTGGGTTTTCGATGCGAACCGAAGTGCTCGCCGAAGTGGATGCAAGTCTGGTTAACTATGACGAGCCGCACACACGCCTGATCTACCGGACGCTCAGGCAGCGTCTGAGGCGGATTCCCGGCGTTCAGTCGGTAGCGATGGCAGCAACGGTACCGTTCGGAACGACGCATATGGCGAGGGGGATTGCCCCGTCCGACGCCGCGGCTTCCAAGAAGCATCCACCGTTATTTGCCAGGTTCAACATCGTGACAGCGGATTATTTTCGGACGCTCCGTATCCCGCTGCTTCGTGGCCGCCCATTTACCGTGGCCGAGGATATCCCGGCATCGAAAAGTCACGTCGCGATTCTCGACAGAGCCGCCGCAGAAAAATTATGGCCCCAGGGTGGCGCGTTGGGCAAATACATCCGTATGTACGGACATAACGGCCAGTCGGAAATCTGCCAGGTGGTCGGCGTCGCAGGCAATGTGCGCGAACGTATTTTTGCCGGCAAAGTAACGCCTCACGTCTACATTCCGTTCGGGCAGCAGTATCAGGCAGATATGCAGATTCATGTGAAGGCTACGAACAGCGGACCGCGGATGCTGAAGACGATTGGGCACGTGATTCGCGCCACCGACAAACGTCTGCCGCTGCTCGCATTGACAACTATGCGCCAGCATCTCGACTCCAGCTTCGGGTTTTGGGTGATGCGTACCGGCGCCTACCTGCTGGAGATCTTCGGCGCGGTGGCATTGTTTCTCGCAGTGATTGGACTTTACGCCGTCAACGCGTACACCGTTGCGCGGCGGACCCGCGAAATCGGAATCCGAATGGCCTTGGGCGCCGATCCTTCTTCGGCAATGCGTTTGATCCTCGGACAGGGCCTTCGAGTGATCGCAGCCGGCGTTGCGATTGGACTGCTGCTGTCGATCGGCATCGACCGCGTGCTCGCCGGCCTTCTCTACCAGACGCGTACCATCGATCCACTGGTCCTCCTGATTGCGTCGCTAGTGCTTGCGCTAGTGGCTCTGTTTGCGTGTTATCTGCCGGCCCGCAGGGCTTCGCGCGTGGACCCAATGGTTGCTCTGCGTTACGAGTGAGCCTTCTCCAACCGGCGCTGGGTGCTAGAATCCGTAGGTAATGCTGCAGGACTTAGCTCTTGCGCTGCGGCTCCAAGCGCTCGATCGTAAGATTGCCGGTCTCGAGAACGAGATCGCGACCCTTCCCAAGCACATCGCCGAGATCG
>JBOGMI010000631.1:0-14716 GCA_050746645.1 Bryobacteraceae bacterium
AACTTTGACAGGTGCGGCCCTCGGCGCCGCGGGATTAGTGGGTGAGTTGACCAAAGCCTCGGCGCAGCCTTTAGAAAACAAGCAGACGCCGTATGGGCTTTCCATCATGCTCTGGACGGTCTTTCGCAAGCTTCCGATGGAAGAGCGATTGGAGAAGGTTGCCGAAGCCGGTTATCGCAACGTCGAACTTGTGGGCGAGTATCACAGGATGACTACAGCCCAGGTGAACGCGATGAACGCGAAGCGGAAACAGCTCGGCATCACTTTCGATACGACGGCGGGGCTGAAGCACGGCGTGGGAACTCCCAAGAACCGCGAAGCAATGCTGGCCGATGTGCGTAACGAACTGGCGATCATGGAAAAGCTGGATTGCCCGGCGTGCATTATTATGTCGGGAAACGTCGTGCCCGGCATGCCGCGCGATGTGCAGCACGATAGCTGCATCGAAGGCTTGAAGCGCGCGGCGGCGGAGATCGAAGGCAAGCAGATCGCGGGCCAACCGGTGCGCCTGCTGATCGAAAACATCGATCAGGAAGAAAACCCGCGGTACTTTATGCAATCGGTTGCCGAAGCCTTCGAGATTGTCCGGCAGGTCAATCACCCGCAGGTGCAGGTGCTGAACGACTTCTATCACGAGCAGATCGCGGAAGGCAATCTGATTGAGAAGATCGAGAAAAACATCAAATACCTCGGCCTGGTGCATATCGCCGACGTTCCGGGAAGGCACCAGCCGGGAACGGGTGAAATCAACTACAAAAATATTTACCGCAAACTCGGAGAATTGAATTACAGCAAAATCGTCGCGATGGAGTTTTACCCGCAAGGAGATCCGATTAAGATCCTGCGCGCGGCGGGCGAAGAAGCGCTCAGCTCGGCCCGGGCGTAAGAAGCTCTCGACCGGCTGGCGCGCGTGTTTCTACAAAGCAGAGGAACTACTGTCATCGGGCTGAAGAGTAGTCAGCGCTTGCGAACACGCGCTCGAAAATAGAGTCTACGTGTTTTAACTGCCGGTCTAGCGAAAATACTTCATCCAATTGCGCTGGAGAGAGATGGCGGCAAATCTCTCTGTCTTGTTGAATCGCCGAGCGGAAATCGCCGTCGTTCTCCCACGCCTGCATGGCATGGCCCTGTACCAGACGATAAGCATCTTCGCGCAGCATGCCTGCAGCGGCCAAATCGAGCAAAAGCTGGCCGGAGAAAATTAGTCCTTTCGTTTGGTCGAGATTCTTCCGCATCCTATCCGGATTGACCCGCAGCCCGGAGGTGAGCCAACGCGTTTTTTCGAGCAAGTAATCCATCAGGATCGTGGAATCGGGCAGAACAATGCGTTCCACCGAGGAGTGCGAGATATCGCGCTCATGCCATAAGGCGATATCTTCCAAGGCCGGGATGACGTTTGCACGCACGACGCGGGCCAGACCGCAGATCTGCTCGCAGGTCACGGGATTTCGCTTGTGCGGCATGGCGGAGGAGCCTTTTTGCCCGGCGGCGAACGGTTCCTCCGCCTCGCGCACTTCGGTGCGCTGCAGATGACGGATCTCCAGGCCGATCTTTTCCAGCGTCGAGGCGGTTCCGGCCAGCGCGGCGATGTAGTTGGCGTGGAGATCGCGCGGGAGCACCTGGGAAGTAATGGGCGCAGGGCGCAAACCGAGCCGGGCGCAGATTTTCGCCTCCGCTTCCGGCCCGATATGGGCGAAGGTGCCGACCGCGCCCGAAATTTTGCCCACGCGCATCTCGTCGGCGGCGCGATCGAAGCGTTTGCGGTGCCGCTCGATCTCGTCCCACCAGATGGCGGCTTTCAACCCGAAGGTGATGGGCTCGGCGTGCATGCCGTGGGTGCGGCCGATCTGCACCGTGTGCTTGTGCTCGAAGGCGAGTTTTTTGAGCGCACTGGCTAGACTTTCGAAACCGGCGGAGAGCAGGCGCGAGGCGGCTTTGATCTGCAGCGCCTGCGCGGTGTCCACCACGTCGTTCGAGGTAAGGCCGTAGTGCAGCCAGCGCGAAGCTCCCGGCTCGCTGCGCGCCTTCATCCGTTCGGCAACAGCGGTGGTGAAGGCGATGACGTCGTGGCGCACTTCGCGCTCGATCTCCTGGACGCGTTCCAGCTCGAAACCGGCATTTTGCCGCAGAGCCTCCGCCGCTTCGCGGGGCACTTCGCCGAGTTCCGCCAGCGCTTCGGCCGCGGCAAGCTCCACTTCCAGCCAGCACTCATATTTGTGCCGGTCACTCCAGATCGCGCCCATTTCGGGGCGTGTATAGCGTGCAATCATGAAACCACTATTGTGCAAAAGGTGTCAGCGGACAGCGGTCAGGCGGCTTTGGGGAGAGCCAGGGCTGAAGCCCCGCGCGGGATGAATCCCACCCTCCAACAAGGCCGACCGCGATCAGCAGGCGCCAGCACGGGTCGGCGAAGACACGCTCCGTCGTCCAGTGGTATCGGTAGGAGTCATCGAGCGGTTGCGGCGAACTCCATCGCCGCTATCATCGTACAGTGAAGCGGCTGCTTTTTATCGGAGCGCACCCGGACGATGAGACGTTTTTATTCGGCGGAACGCTGGCCAAATATGCCGCGGAGGGCGCCCAGGTGACGATTGTCTGCGCCACGCGGGGCGAGCGCGGGAAAACCGGCGGGCTGTGCAGCACGGAGGAGGTGCCGCGGGTACGCGAACAGGAGATGAAGGGCGCGTGCGAAGCGCTGGGGGTGCAGGATGTGCGATTTCTCTCTTACGTGGATAAAGAATTGTCGAAGGCTCCTGCGGAACAGATTCGCCGCGAGCTGGTAACGGCGATTCGCGATACCAAGCCGCAGGTGGTGCTGACGTTCGATCCGAACGGCATGAACCTGCACACGGACCATCGCGCGATCAGCCGTTTTGCCTCGGACGCGATCGCCGCGGCAGCCGATCCGCACTGGTATCCGGAACTGCCATCGCACACAGTCCAGCGCCTGCTCTGGCCGGCACCGATCGTCCCATATAAGCAGGCGGAGACTCCGGAGCTTCAGGCGCATTTCGGGGTCGATTTTTTGATCGATACGCGGCCCTGGTGGCGCAAAAAAGAAGCGGCGATTTGCGCTCATGCCACGCAGTTGCCGGGCTTGCGAAAGTTGTTTTTTGAGCGCGGCAGCGTGGAAGAAACGCTTTCGCTCGAAGCGCTACGCATCGGATATGGGCCGCGGCCGGAACCGCTGCCGGGGAGGGATTTGTTTGCGGGAATTGAGTAGGGTGGCAGGGTTGAAAAACCGGGCGCGCCCTGGAAAGGGCGCGGCAGCCTCGAAAGGCTGACCCCACGGTACTATTTCATGTGAAGTTCGCGAACACGATTTTAACGATACCGACGCACGGTAAGGGCCTCTATCGGTTCACCGAAAAAGTGGAGGATTGGGTAGGGCGGCAAAAGCTCGAGAACGGTCTGCTCACGCTGTTCATCCAGCACACCTCCTGTTCGCTGGTGATTCAAGAAAACGCGGATGAGGACGTGCAGCACGACCTGCGCGACTTTTTCGAGCGGCTGGCGCCGGAGGACGGCGAAGGCTACCGGCACACCATCGAAGGTCCCGACGATATGACCTCGCACATTCGCGCGGCGCTGACGCACACCTCGCTGAGCATCCCGCTGATCGCCGGCAAGCTGGCGCTGGGGACATGGCAGGGCCTGTATGTATTCGAGCACCGCCGGCGCCCGCACCAGCGGCGCGTGGTCCTGCAGTTGGCGGGCGGATGAGTGGCGGGAAGCCCCGCGTTCTAATCTAGTGAGGGAAGCCACCATGAACATCTCCATCGGCGCAGACCACGCCGGCTATGACATGAAATGCGGCCTCGTCGAGTTCATTCGGAAACTGGGCCATTCGGTACACGATGTGGGCACGTTTCACCCGGGCCAGCCGGACGATTATCCGGATTACGCCATCCTGGTTGCCGACGACATCCGTTCGGGACGCGCCGAGCGCGGCATCCTGGTTTGCGGCAGTGGGGTGGGCGTTTCGGTGGCGGCAAATAAGTTCAAGGGCATTCGCGCCGGCTTGTGCCACGACCACTACTCCGCGCACCAGGGGGTGGAGCACGACAACATGAATGTGCTGGTCCTCGGTTCGCGTATTATTGGACCCATGCTGGCTCAGGATGTGGCAGAGACTTTCGTGAAAGCGAATTTCAGCGGTGAGGAGCGGCATGTGCGCCGCCTCAGCAAAGTGAAAGGAATCGAGGACAATGAGTTCCGCTAAAGAGAGCGCCGGCTCGGAGAGTTTTTCGTTTTCACTTCCGGGCAGTTTGGATACGGCCGTAGCCGAAGCGCGGAAGAATTGGGAGGTGAGCCACAACACGCAGAGGCTGTGGAGCAAAGACGCCTCGCTGTGGACCAATACGGATGAATCCAAATGGCTTGGCTGGCTGGATATTGTCCCGCAGCAACTGGCCGGCGTCTCGAAATTCAAAGCGCTGTCCGCGGAAGTGGCCGAAGACGGCTTTTCGCATCTGGTCTTGCTCGGCATGGGCGGCTCCAGCCTTTGTCCCGAAGTATTTAGCATCACGTTCGGAAAGCAGGCGGGCTGGCCGGAACTGCTGGTGCTCGACTCGACCGACCCGGTCTACATCAAGCGCCTTCGTTCCCGCATCGATCCCGCGCGCACGCTGTTCTGTGTTTCGAGCAAATCCGGCACGACGCTCGAGCCGAACATCTACATGCAATATTTTTACGAGGAAACCCGGAGGGTTGCCGGGGGCGGGACGGGTCATCACTTCATCGCGATTACGGATCCCGGCAGCAAGCTCGAAGCGCTTGCCGGGAAGCTCGGTTTTCGGCGCGTCTATCATGGTGTTCCGTCAATTGGCGGCCGCTATTCGGCGCTTTCGGATTTCGGGCTGGTGCCGCACGCCGCCGCCGGGCTGGACACGGCGAAGCTGCTCGCTCGCGCCGCGGTTATGGCCGATGCCTGCAAGGAAGCCCATGCGGCGAGAAATCCGGGCGTTTCGCTGGGCTTGATTTTGGGCACGGCCGCGAAAAGATTCAAGCGCGACAAAGTGACGCTGCTGTGTTCGCATTCGATCCGCGACCTGGGCGCGTGGCTGGAGCAGTTGCTCGCCGAATCTACCGGCAAGCAGGGACACGGTCTGATTCCGGTCGATCGCGAGCCGCTCGCTTCGCCTGAACATTACGGGCCGGATCGCGTGTTCGCCTATATCAAGTTCGCGGATGATAACGATTCGGATCTGGAAAACCTGGCCTCCGAACTGGAGCGGGCCGGCCATCCGCTGGTGCGCATGGTTTTGCAGGATCTCTACGATATCGGCCAGACGTTCTTCCAATGGGAAATTGCGACGGCGGTGGCGGGGTCGGTGATTGGAATCGATGCATTCAATCAGCCCGATGTGGAAGCGAGCAAGATCGCGACGCGCGAGCTGACTTCCGAGTTCGAAAAAGCCGGCGCGCTGCCCGCCGAAAAACCGATTCTCGAACAGGACGGCATCAAGCTGTTTACGGATCCAGAGAATGCGGCAGCGGTTTTGAAGGGTGGGCACAGCTTGGGCGGTGCGATCCGGGAGCACATCGACCGCATCGGGACGGGAGATTATTTCGGTCTGCTGGCCTACGTGCCGATGTTCGCGGAGTACGAAACGCCGCTTCAGGAAATCCGTAAAGCGATCCTCGCATCGAAGCGCGTGGCAACGGTGCTCGGCTTCGGCCCTCGCTTCCTCCACAGCACGGGCCAAGCCTACAAGGGCGGTCCCAATTCCGGCGTTTTCCTGCAGATCACTTGCGACGACGCCGAAGACCTGCCGGTTCCGCAGCAGAAGTATTCATTCGGCGTGGTGAAAGCGGCCCAAGCGCGGGGCGATTTCCAGGTGCTCGCCGAACGTAAGCGCCGCGCGCTCCGTGTGCATTTGGGAAAAGATGTGGGCAAGGGCCTGGAGCATCTCCGGGACCTGATCTGCGCGGCTGTGGCGCATTGAGAATCGATGGTCAAGATTCTCCGCCTGAAGAGATGCGCTTGCGGCGCCAGTCGAAGAGTATAACCCCAGCCGCAACCGAGACGTTCAAAGACGCGATGGCGCCGGCCATGGGAATGCGCACGAGCAGGTCGCAGTGTTTGCGTACGTTTTCGTGCAGGCCCTTCCCTTCCCCGCCAAGAACGATTACGGCGGGTTCGGCGTAGCTGACATCGCTGTAGATTTCGGAGCCACGCTCGTCGATGCCGTAGATCCAGAAATTTTTCTTCTTCAGCATTTCCAGCGTCTGCGAAACATTGCCGATGCGGGCCAGCGGCAGGTAGGCGAGCGCGCCGGCGGCAGCGCGTTCCACGGTTTCGGTCAGGGGAGCGGAGCGGCGCTCGGGCAACAGCAGGGCATCGGCGCCGGCGGCATGGACCGTGCGGACGATGGCGCCCAGATTGTGCGGGTCTTCGACCCCGTCCAGAACGACGAGCAGCGAGGCGCCGGCGGCGAGGTCTTCGAATTTTGCATAGGCATGGGCTGAGGCGAAGGCGACGACGTTTTGATGCGGAACTCCGGCGGCCGCGCGGTCGAGCAGCAGCCGCGCCTCAAAGCGCAGCGGGACGGAGTGTTCCCGGCACAGATCGATGATTTCCTGCAGGCGCGCTCCCGAGGCGCCTTGGGCGACGAGAACTTTATCGAGCGGGCGGCGTGCGCGCAGGGCTTCGCGCACCGGATGAAGTCCGGCGAGAATGCGGCTCACAGCTTTCACCCTACTATGGCGCTTATGCTATTTTGCTAAGAGACGATTCAGCCTCGGCGCGGTAGCCAAGTGGTAAGGCAGAGGTCTGCAAAACCTTTATTCGGCGGTTCGATCCCGCCCCGCGCCTCCAAGTTCTCGCAATTTTGTGATGGCCGAAGACCGCTCCCTGACGGTCGCGGCTCGGTAAGCTGATGAAAGCGCGAGCGAGAGGTTGGGACGAACTTAATTAGCCCAACCAGGGGTCGCTTACGCTTCCGGCTCGGTTTCGAGATTTCGAATTTTCGAGGGCGGCACGTCATTGGCTCAGGGTCTTGAAGTAGTTCGCGACGGCGTCGCGGTATTTTTGCGGGGCGGTCTCGGGCGCGGCAGTGCGCGCTGCGCCAGCCGCCTGACCGTTCACGCGATGGCTCAACTCCAGTTCCAGGCGCTCCAGATGCGTGACGGCATCGTCGTTGATTGCCGATCGCAGCACGTTCGGGTTGGCATGATACAAGCGGACCAGGTAGCCGAGGGCGTAATCGAGATCGCGATAGGTATGGTCGTTGGGGCGCATCTTCGCGCGTAATCGATTCAAGTCCGTAATGGCCATTTTCAGGTCGTCGCGATCCACTCCCGGCCCTTCCGTACCGAGCGGTCCCCAGGCGCCATCTTCCGCCTGGCTGTTGCCTTGCTGCGCCGAACTTTGACCCCGCGCCTGCTGCATCTGCTGGCGCAGCGCGCGTAGGTCGTTGAGCGCCTCCTCGGCCTGGTTGCCCTGTCCCTGCCGCCCGAGTTTGCCCGACCGCATCGCCTGTTCGGTCTGGCCGAGATTGCGGCTCAACTGCTGCAACCCTTGCGTCAGGCTCTGTTCGGTGCCCAGGTTCAAGCCGCCAAAACCTTGCTGCATCCATTGGGCGGTCTTGCGCATGCGCATGGCCAAATCTTCCTGCTGGAGCGCCGCCAGCGCCTGGCGCAATTTCTCCGCCGCATCCGGCTGCGCCGCCGCCATGTTTTGCACTTGCTGCTGCAACTGCTGCTCCAGCTTCTCGACTTTCTTCGCCAGCCTTTCTTTTTCCGCGGAAAGCGTGCGCTCTTCCGGGGTCGGCATGTGGGGCGGAGTGAACCGGCGCAGATAGCCGCGGCGATACCAATATCTGCCGTAGCCGTAAGGGATCGGATGCATGGGGTCGTTCATCTCCGGCATGGAAACACCGCCGCCCGGGCCGGATTTGTTCTGAGCCGTTTGCCGGCCGGACCGATTCGGAGAAAACCGATTCGAGCCGAACGGATTCGCGGAGGAGCCATACATCTGCTGCATTTTTTCCGCGATGCGCCGCTGCGCGTCGGTAAGCTGCTGAGCCTGATGCCGCAGATTGGCGAGGGAAGTCTGGGATTGCCGGTGCAGCGCATCGCTGAGAGCATTTTGGGCGCGCGCGAGCTGCTCGGCGGCGCGCTGCTCGGCGCCGGGCGTGTTTCCGTCCGCCGCCTGGCGCAGCGCCTGCTCGGCTTGCCGGAGCGCCTGCGTGGCTTGCCGCATGGCCTCGCGCATTTGCTGGTTTTGGCCGCCGTTCTGGGCGCTTCCGCTTCCGGCTCGGTTTTGGCTATTCCCGGTTTGGTTTTGGGAGCCGCCGGCCATTTGTTGCATTTGCCGCCGGAGCTGCTCCGCCTGACGCCGCAAGCGCTCTTCCTGCCAGCGCTGCTCGAACGGCTTCTGGTCCCGATGCCGCATGGCAAGCTGCTGCTGGCGGCGGGCCAACGCCTGCAATTTCGCAAAGGCCTGGTCGATCTTCTTCTGCTGGGAGCCGGCGGCCGGATGCGCCGATTGCGCGGTCTCATACTGGTTCTTCGACAGATCCATTTCCAGATCGAACATGCGCGCCAGATCGCGCCGCGCGCCGTTCATCGCAGCGCCGCCCATCTGTCCGTATGCGATCTGAAAATTGCGATACATGGCCTCGATGCGGTTCAAGGACTGAAAGGCTTTTTCTTCGGGAGGCAAGGATGCTTTCCATTGAGCCGATTTCAGTTGGTTCGCGGCATGGCGCATATGACCGGCGGCCTCTTTCATCAGCTTCGACATTTGGGTCAATTGCGAGCTTTGGCCGGTCAATTCGCGATAGCCCATGCGGTCGGCCAGGGTTTTTTCCTCATCGGCCAGTTTCGCCTGCGCCTGGGAAAGAGCGCGTCCATCTTCGCCGGCGGCGGCGCTTTGCTTGGGAGCTCTCAGCTCGTTGAAGGTGGCCGCGATGATCTCCTTTTGGCGCTCCACGATCCTCTGCGCCTGGTCTCCGGCTCCGCCGCCCATTCCGCCCGATTGCTGCGATTGCGTAAATTTCAAGTCGAACGGCTCGGCCTGGGCGAAATAGATATCGCTGCGCGAGGTCGTCTTCACGTCACGGGCGGTGGCGTAATAGCTCACCACGTCGCCGGGAACCAGGTTGAAATTTTCCAGATCGATCGTGGCCCGGCCGCCAGCGAGTTTGGCGCCCTTCTGCCGCAGCAACGGAACGACTTTTTCGGGGCCGCCGTCGACGGAATAGTGCAGTTCCAGATTCTCCACGCCGAAATCGTCGGAAGCGGAAACCGAAACCGGTAATTCTTCAATGGGACTGACGTGCGTGTCGCGGCCCGGGCTGGCGATTTTCACCACTGGAGGCTCATCGGTTCTGGCCTCGATCATATAGTCGTCGCTGATGCGGATTGCCTGGCCGTTTTGGAGCGCCGCCACATGATAGGCGCCGCTTTTCCGGATGGAAAGATGCGCGGCGAGCCAGCCGCCGTTGGCCTGGGTTAGCGGGATGCGGGAGCCGTCCTGGAGCACCAGCGCGCCCTCTTTGAGCGGCCTGTCGGTGAGCACGGAGATTTCGGCCTGGGCGCCGCGAACCGCGCGGATATCGCCGCCCGAGTTGGTGGTTACGTCCTGCAAGCCCAAATCGGACGGGAAATGCAGCTTCACGCGCACGCGCTTGACGGCGGGCAGATCCATGACGGCGAGCCGGTAATGATGAGACTGCTTGGCGCCCGCCTGGACGTAGTATTCGACGCCTTGCGACAAACCCGCGAAGAGGAAACGATATTCGTTTCCAGCCGGCTCGGTTTGCATAGGAATTTTTTCCCATTTGAGCGCGCCGTCGTAGCGGGCGTGGAGATAAACGGCGGGAGAGGAAAAGCCGACCAGCCGCGCGGTGATGGCCTGATCCGAGGCGCGCCGCACGGTTTGATTGCCCGGCTGGACCTCGATGGCATAGATGGGACGGCGTGAAGCGCTGGCGTTTCCGGTCCACAAAAGTGACGCGCCATAGCCCCAGAAGCCGGGTCCGGCAGCAACCAGCCAGACCAGCACGCCAATAATGGCCACCGCCGCCGCGGCGAAACCGTAAAGAAGCGCGGGGCGCGCAAACTCTTCGGGCTGGTGCTCGCGAGCGATGCGCAGCGTGTCTTCGGCAACGATTTCGGCAAAAGGATCTCGTGGGTCCTGGCGCTCGGCGGTAAGCAGGCGCTGCTCGAATTCAGGCACGCGCTTTTCGGCCAGGCGCGCTAAACGCCTGCGGTTCGCCCGCAATAGCGGAATGGCGAGGGCGAAGGCCACAACCAGGGCGATGGCGGCGAACAGCAGAATGCGCAGAGGAAGAACGATTTGATCGGCAAACTGATAGCGGTTGGCGATCCAAACCAGCAGCAGCGTCAGCCCCAGCGCGAGCGCCACCACGGCGGCAATGCCGCGCGAGGCGGCCAGCGCGCGGAACCGGGATTCCATGCGCCGCAAATAAGCGTTCAATTGTTGGAGAGCCGTCATGACGCCTCCCTTCCGCGCCCCAGATAGCGGCTGCCGAAGATCGATTCCAGCAGCGCGGCCGCCAGCGCCAGCAGCAGCAGATCGCGCCAGAAGGTCCGGTCCCGGGTCTGCTGCTTGCGACGATCCGACTGGGACGCTCCCGCAGTTCCAGTATTGCGCCAAAGGGCGAGAGTGTCATCCGGTATAGCTGCCAGATCGGATTCGCGGCGATCCGCATCGACGGCCACCAGCAGGCGCGCTCCGGTGGCGCGCTGGACCTGGTAGAAGCCGTCCTGGTCCAGATCGAAGCTGAGCGCGGTGCTCGCCTGGCGAATGTCCAACTCGCGGTGGCCGCCGGGGCCGATCACGTTGGCGGCGGTGCCCTGGCTGCGGGTGCGCCGCAACTGGACCGGCGTGCCCGCGGCGACACTGGATGGCTGATCTTCCTCGCCGGCCAGATAGCGGCCAGTCTGCACCACGAACGGAACGTAGGATGCATGCAGCGGAAAATCGCTTTCCGATCCGTCCAGGGGCGCGGCGAAAATCAATACGCGGCCTTCGCCCCTGTGCTCCTGGACCAGCAGGGGAGATCCGCCGGAAAGCCGGGCGATGACGCGTGCGCCCGCTTTCGGCGAAAGCGAGGCATAACGGGAGAAGCGCACGTTCTTGAAGTCTGCCGACCCGGCCAGCGCGGCGGCATTTTTGTCGATGGTTCCGGCGATTTCGGATCCACGGCCGAAACTCACGGAATCGCCCGAAACCGGTACATGCCCGGCGCCCGCGGTTCTGGCTCCCGCCGCAATCAGCACGGCGCCCCCGCCCTCGACATAAGTGCACAACGCACGATCCGATTCCGGATCCAGCTTGCCCGGATCGTTCAGAACGACATAGGCGTATTGAGACAGATTTTTTGCAGCGGCCTGCTCCAGGCGGGCGGTTTCTACGACCAGTCCCGAGCCGGTCGCGGATGCCATCGCAGTTTTGTAATAAAGCGCCTCTTCGGGGTGCCCGCCGGCATACAGGAAAAGAACCTTGCGAGGATCGGAGCGCTCGATGGAAAACAGGAAGCTGTCGTCGCCCGCAAGGCCGTCGTGCGGCTCAATGCGAACTTCTCCGCGGTGCGCACCATAAGGAACGGCAATGGGCGAAAATTTCACCTCGACGCGGCCGTTTGCGGGCACCGTCGCCTGTTTGGTTTCGAGCGTCTTTCCATCGAGCAGCAGCGAAACGGTTTTGGAGGCGGCGGGCGTTTTCCAGCCGGCAATCACGGCGGTGATCTGCCGGCGCGCAGCGCTATACACGCGCACCGGCGCGCTGACGCCATCTACCGCCCAGTTTGGCGGATCGCCGCTGCCCACCCGGGACAGCGAGAGCGAAGTGTGCGGACCGGCCGCCAGATCGGCGAACGCGGGCGGCATGGAAGTTTTCTGCATGTCTCCTATGAAATGGACGTCGAGCCGCATCCCGGTGCTACGGTCCATTACACGGAGGACTCGCGCAAATTCGCCGAAAGAACTCGCAAGATCGCTGGGCTGGATTTGATCGATGGCGGCGTGTAGCGCCGCGCGGCCGCGCTCGGGCTGGGTCAGGGCCTGGACATGGGCATCCACCGCGAGCACTTCGACAAGCGATCCTCCGGGCAGTGCGTTTACCACAGCGTGAGCGCGCGCTTTCGCATCTTGCATGCGACGGCCGTAGCGCATGCTGAAGGAATGGTCGATGGCAATAACGTTCAAGGTCCTGCGGCCGGCGACGGCGGAGGTGTGCTTTACGAACGGATTCGCGAAGGCGAACGCAAGTAACAGCAGGAGTGCAACGCGGAACGCAAGCAGCAGCAGCTCGCGCAGCCGCCGGTGTCTGCTCGACGCCTCCAGCTTGCGCTCGAACAGCATCACCGAGCTGAAGGGCTGCGGCGTGCGCTTAAACTTGCGCAGCAGATGCAGCCATAGGGGAAGCCCGGCTACCGCAATTCCGGCCAGGAACCAGGGCGAGAGAAAACCCATTCACAACCTCCCCTGCCGGATGGTGAAATATTCGCGCATGGCCTCGTCGAGCGCGCGATTGGTGGGCAGCAAAAAATGATCAATGCCCGCCGATTCGGCGCGCGAATGCAAATCCGCAACGTGGGCGCGAATCTTGTCCGGATATTCATCGCGCGCATAGGATGGCGAAGTTTCGACCGCCTCGCCGGTTTCCATATCTACGAGCACGGCCGGCTCGGTAAGGTGAAAATCGAGTTCGGCGGGATCGAGCACCTGGAACAGAACCAATTCGTTGCCCCGAAAACGTAGCGGAATGACGGTATCGACGATTTTGCCGGGATCGTCGAAAAAATCCGAAATGACGACGGTCATGCCGCGCCGTTTGAGAAACTGCTGCAGTTCAAAAAACGGGCGCTTGAAATCGGTCCGCTTGCCGAGCACGGCCGCTTCGATGCCGTGCAGCAGACGCATGAGCTGGCCCTGGCGCGCCGAAGGGCGGACGAAATTCTGCACTTCGTCGTGAAAGACGATCAGGCCGGCGCTGTCCCGCTGTAAGTGGGCCAGGTAGACCAGGGAAGCGGCGAGGAAGCGGGCATAATCGAACTTACTCACCGCGCTCGAGGCGAAACCCATGCTGGCGCTGGCATCGAGTAAAACCATCAAAGCGGTATTGGTCTCGCCGCGGTAGCGCTTGAGGTAGGCCTTCTCGGTGCGGGCATAAACATTCCAATCGACGTGGCGCAGATCGTCGCCGGGCGTGTAGGCGCGGTATTCGGCGAATTCCTGGCTGAAGCCGAAGTCGGGCGAACGATGGAGACCGGAGATGAAGCCATCGACCACAATTTTCGCTACCAAATCGAGCGAAGAGATCCCGGCGAGAACGGCGGGATCGACGAAACGGTTTGTGAGTTCGACGGGCATAAAAAAAGCTGTTAGCTGTTAGCTATTAGCTATTTGGGTGCGGGCTTGGCCTCCAGCAAGCGGTGCAAAATATCGTCGGAGGCGAGGCGGTCCGATTCCGCGTGAAAATTCAGCAGCACACGATGGCGCAGCACGGAAACCGCCAGCGCACGAATGTCTTCGTAGGCAACATGGAAGCGGCCGTGCATGAGCGCCCGGGCTTTGCCGCCCAGCACGAGATATTGCGCCGCGCGGACGCTAGCGCCGAAGTTTACGTACTTCTTAATGAAATCCGGCGCATCTCCATTGGATAGAGGGCGCGTGGCGCGCACGAAATCGACGGCATAGGCGGCGACCGGCTCGGCGACCGGCGTCATACGAACCAACTGCTGGAAATCCAAAATCTCTTCGCCATTGGTGGCCACATCCGCCTCCGGCAGTTCCACTGTCGTTGTGCGATCCACCACTTTCAGCTCGTCTTCCGCGTTGAGATAGTCGAGCACGACATTGAACAAAAAGCGGTCGAGCTGCGCCTCCGGCAGCGGATAGGTGCCTTCGAGTTCGATCGGATTCTGCGTCGCCAGCACAAAAAACGGCGCCTCGATGGTGTATTGGCGGCCGCGCACGGTACACGATAATTCCTGCATGGCTTCGAGCAAGGCCGATTGCGTTTTGGGCGGCGTGCGGTTGATCTCGTCCGCCAGCAGCACGTTGGCAAAGATCGGGCCGGGTACGAAGGTCCAAGTGCGATGGCCGGTGGCCGGATTTTCTTCAATGATGTCAGTTCCGGTGATATCGGAAGGCATCAGGTCGGGAGTAAATTGAATGCGGTTGAATTTCAACCCGAGCGTGCGCGACAGGGTGCGCACCAGCAGCGTTTTCGCGGTGCCGGGAAGGCCGGTGAGCAGGCAATGCCCTCCGGCAAAAAGAGAGATCAGGAGATTTTCGATCACCTCCTCCTGGCCCACGATGACTTTTTGCACTTCGCGTTTGATGGAAGCCTGCGCGTCCTGGAAGCGGCGGATGCGGGCTTTCAGTTCCTCAGTGGAAGGAGATGCCGTGAGAGTGGACATGTTTAATTACTTAGCTCCAGAAGAAGTTTTTGCGCCGGGCGAAAATCCGGCGCGGTTTCTAGCGCGTCGATGACTTCGTTTTTGGCGTCGGCGTTGTGGTGGGCGGCAAACAGCGCACGGGCAAGATCGTAATGGGCCTGCGCGGTGTCGTCGGGATGCAAATCAAGCACGGCGCGATATTCGCGAATGGCGCCTTGCGTGTTGCCGGCGGCAAGCAGAAGATCACCGAGGCGGCGGTGGACCTGCTGGTTCTCGGGATAAATATCGATCAGGTACGAAAGCGTTGTCCGCGCCTGCTTAGGTTTGTGCTGCTGCTG
>JBOGMI010000632.1:0-3788 GCA_050746645.1 Bryobacteraceae bacterium
CATTCGGCGTCTCCTGATCGTCGTGGAAGAGGAAATGGCCGCCCAACGCAGTTACTTTCGTGGGCAAAGCAACTCCCAAGCCCCAGCGCGCCAAGTCAACTTGGTGGACGCCTTGATTGGCGAGATCGCCTTCGCCGTAATCCCAAAACCAATGCCAGTTGTAGTGGAACCGGTTGCGGGTAAAGTGGTGCCACGGTGCCGGGCCAGTCCACAGGTCGTAATGCACGCCCGCGGGCACGGCGCTTGGCGGCGTATGGCCGATCGTGTTGCGCCATTTGTAGCAAAGCCCGCGCGACATATACAGATCGGCCAGCAGCCCCGAGCGCATCTTATCCATAGCCTGGCGGATGGCCGGGCTCGAACGGCACTGGGTCCCGTGCTGGCAGATGATCTTGTATTTGTGCACCGCCTTGACCAATTGCTGACCCTCCCACATGGTGTGAGAGCACGGCTTTTCGATGTAGACGTCCTTGCCCCGCTGTGCTGCCCAAATGCCGATGAGCGAATGCCAATGCGTGGGTGTGGCGATGGAAACCGCGTCGATACTCTTGTCGTCGAGCAGTTTGCGCACGTCTATATAAGTCTTCGGCTTGGGAACGCCGAGTTTCTCGGTGTCGGCGAGGCGCTTTCTGAGAACGTTTTCATCGACGTCGCACAGCGTGGTGAGTTCGACGCCGGGAATGCTGTGATAAGCGCGGATGTGGCTCCAGCCGCGTCCGCGAAGGCCGATCACGGCGACGCGAATGCGTTCGTTGGCGCCCAAAACCTTCTTTGCCGATGCGGCGGTTGCAAGTGCGACGGCGCCGGTGCTTAGGAACGTGCGCCGCGCCGGATTTTCCAGAATCTCTGACATGATGATTCTCCTTTAGACTTTCTTTAAGACGGCAACCAGCCCGTCCATCGACTCTTCGCTCGATGTGTACGGGTCGCGTTGCGCGTTGCGATAATGGGTTTCGAGCGACATCGTATGGGAATAACCCATCTTCTTCAAAGCACGGAATTGGCCCACGAAATCGATTTTGCCCTTGCCGATCGGCATCCATTTTTTGCCCTCGGCATCTTTCAGGTGCATGTGTCCAATGCGGCTGTGGTCGAGCTGGTCCCAGGCTTTGGGATACGGCTGCTCGCCGGCCATGAAGCAGTTGCCCGGGTCCCAGTTGTGCATCAGCCGCCGGTCGGTAATGGCGCGGAATAAGCGGGCGGTTTCGCTTCCGGTGGCCACGTTGCAATCGAACTCGTTCTCAACCAGCAGCGTCACTCCGTGCTGTTTCGCGACCATAAGCGCCCGGTTGAGGTTGTCCACAATGCGATCGAAAATGGCATTCGGATGCGCCAAGCGTTTGAACGTGAACACGCGAACGCGGTCCGTGCCCAGCGTGTGAGCCGCCTCCGCCGCGCGCTTCAGATCCTCCATTTGCCGCTTGTATTCGTCCTCGACGGTGTTGGGATTGTGCTTGTTTTTACCCAGCGGATGCGTGCCCGGGAGAGCGATTTTGTAGATCGCGGTGTCGAGAACCGAGAGCTGCACGCCGGCGTCGTCCAACTGCCGCTTGATCTGGCGCAGTTGCGCCGGAGTGGCGCCGCGATAGACGTATCGCCTCGTGCCGCTGAGCTTGACATCGCGAATTTCCACCCAGCGCAGCCCGTATTTCGGAACGAAGCTGCCGAGGACCCGCGGGAGATCCATCGAAACTTCGTCGGTGATCACGCCGAGCTTCCAGGGATAGTCGAATCGTGCGGTGCTCCGAGCTTGAGACTTCAGCGCCAAAGCAGCCGCCATGCCCAGCAGGTTGAATTCTCGTCTAGTCATCGCCAGTCTCTTTTATATCGCAGATGGGGCAGAGGGGAAGGCGGAGCAGGTCAAAGGCCTGCTCTACTTTACGAATGCCCTTCGTGCCCTGCCGTCGGCGCAACGTTGGTGGCCTCGCCGCCGAACTCTTTGTCCGCCTCGGCATCTCGGCCCATTAACCGCAGCGCCGCCGAAGTAACATGCTCCGCCGTCATGCCGAATTGCCGCATGATTTCATCGCCGGGTGCGGAGGCTCCATAATGATCGATGCCAATGATGATGCCGCGATCGCCGGTCCAGCGCTCCCAGCCAAAGGTGGACCCGGCTTCGACGGCCACCCGCCGTGTCGTCGCCTTGGGAAGAATGCTCTCGCGATAGGCTTGGTTCTGCGCCTCGAATAAATTCCACCCCGGCATGCTCACGACACGCGCCTGGACGCCGTAGCTCTTGAGCTTCTCCCGCGCTTTCACGCAAAGAGAGACCTCCGAGCCGCTTCCGATCAGAATCACGTCGGGCTTGCCGCCATCGGCTTCGGCCAGGATGTAGGCACCTCTCGAAACATCTATATTTTTGGCGCTGCTGCGTTCGAGATGCGGCACATGCTGGCGCGTGAGAGCGAACAGAGTCGGGCCTTCGTGCTCGACCGCGACCGCCCAGCATTCGGCGGTTTCGGTGGCATCCGCCGGCCGCATGACGTTCAGGCCGGGGATGGCGCGCAAGCCGGCCAGATGCTCGACCGGCTCGTGAGTTGGCCCATCTTCGCCGACACCCACGCTGTCATGGGTAAACACATAAAACGCCTTGAGCTTGCTGAGCGCGCCCAGCCGGATTGCCGGCTTCATGTAATCGGAAAAAACGAGAAATGTGGCGCTATAGGGAAGAACGCCGCCGTGGGCAGCCATGCCGTTTACGGCCGCACCCATGGCATGCTCGCGCACGCCAAAAGCTATGTTGCGGCCGGCGTAATCCCAATCGCCTCCGACCGCACCCTGCGCGTCGGCAAACTTCTCGGTCGGCGGCTGGAAATCGCCCATGCCTTTCAGCCCCGTATTGGTCGAAGGATTCAAATCCGCCGAACCGCCCATGATGTTCGGAATGTGCTTGGCGAGCGCATTGAGCGCCTGGCCGCCCGCCGCGCGCGTGGCCAGCGGCTTATCTTCCGGTTTCCATTTCGGCAGATCGGCCTTCCAATCCTGCGGGAGCTTTCCGCTCATGATGCCCTCGAACTCCGCGGCTTCCTTAGGAAACTCCTTGCGGTAGGCATCGAACCGCTTCCGCCACCGCTGCTCAAGGTCGGCGCCCCGGTCCACAGCCTGGCGGAAGAACTTCAGCGCATCGTCGGGGATATAAAACTTGTCCGTAGTCGCCCAGCCAAGATGCTTTTTCGCATCTTTCAGCTCGTCTTCGCCGAGCGGGCTGCCGTGCGCCTCGAAAGTGTCCTGTTTCTTCGGCGCTCCGAAGCCGATATGCGTGCGCACCAGAATGAGCGAGGGCCGGTCGCGCTCGGCTTGCGCTTCCTCAATCGCTTTGGCGACATCTTCGGTATCGTTGCCGTCGGCCACGTGGCGCGTGTGCCAGCCGTAGGCGTCGAAGCGTTTGGCGACGTCTTCGGTGAACGTGAGATTGGTCCCGCCGGCAAGCGAAATATGGTTCTGATCGTAGAGGTAAATCAGTTTGCCCAGCCGCAGATGCCCGGCGAGCGAAGCGGCCTCGTGCGAAATACCCTCCATCAGATCGCCGTCGCTGCAGATGACATAGGTGTAGTGATCAATAATGTTATGGCCGGGCCGGTTATAGCGCGCCGCGAGCCACTGTTCCGCAATCCCGAGACCCACCGCGTTGCCGAATCCCTGCCCTAACGGACCGGTCGACACCTCAACACCTACCGTGTGCCCGCGCTCCGGATGCCCCGGCGTCTTGCTGCCCCATTTGCGGAAATGCTTGATCTCGTCCAGCGGCAAATCGTATCCGGTCAGATAGAGCAGGCTGTACAGCAGCA
>JBOGMI010000633.1:0-10633 GCA_050746645.1 Bryobacteraceae bacterium
AACCCAAGCCTTCCGCCAGGCCATTCGCTACTTCGGCGAAGAACGAATGCATCAGGTCGGGAATGATCAGCCCGACAATGTAGGTGCGGCGGGTCGCCAAGCTTCGAGCGACCCAATTGGGCTGGTACTTGAGTTCGCGCACTCGCCGCAGCACGCGGTTGCGAGTCTCCTCGCTGATATCCGTATGCCCGCGCAGGGCCTTCGAAACCGTCATCAGCGAAACGCCCAGGTCGTTTGCGATGTCCTTCATCCGGACAGCCAAGATCACGCTCCTTTGGGTAAAGCGTACTCAGTGTAAGTCATTGGAGACGTACAGTCAAGTGGTCACTATAGCGCTTTAGATAGCGGTATAGATCGAACGAAAAGCTTGACAGAATTCCTTAATAGGTATTAAATTGAACTCGTTCCCGATTTTACCGGCCACGTTTTCGGATACCAGGCAAAATCGGCAAGTACGGGGAATCGGCCCTGGCGGTGTGGCCGCTGTGTTGTGCGGGGCACTTGCATGGTCTTCGAGCGAAGGAGCTTTTATGAGCGGTAAGCGATATCTGCAGTGGTTGCGCTGTTCGGCAATAGGGGTAGTTCTGTTGATAGGCGTCATATCCCTGACGCCGACCTCGGCGCAAGCGCAGGTCTCGACTGCGACGGTCAACGGCGTTGTACAGGACCCGTCAGGCGCCGTAGTTCCCGAAGTATCCGTGGTGCTGCACAATGTCGCCACCGGGGTGGATCACGCAACCGTGACCAACAGCGATGGCAACTACGTCCTGTTGAATATTCCTCCCGGCAGGTATAGCCTGAAGGCGAGCAAGAGCGGGTTTGCGGCATCGACCAGGTTGAATATCACGCTGACCGTGGATCAAAGCGCGACGTTCAATTTCCAGTTGGTGTGGGGTCCGTCACCCAGAGTGTAACTGTGCAGGTGGCGCCCGTCCGGGTCGAGGCGTCTACGGCTGAGTTGGGCACGGCAATTACACGCGGCGAAGTAAACAGCCTCCCGCTAAACGGGAGGAACTTTACACAGTTACTAACTCTAACACCAGGGTCAGCCCGGTCAATACCTCTCAAAACACCTCGTACGGCTGAAGATCCGCTGGGACTCGGGGGCAATGTCAAGTACTTCCCCTCCGCTGATCCTTTTAATCAGGTTGCGTATTATACGGATCCTAAGTCTCCAAATCCATACTCAGAGCAATGGAACGTAGGCATTGAACGCCAGTTCGGCTCCACGCGGTTGCTCGCTGTTAATTATGTTGGATCCAACGACTCTAATCTTCCTTGTTGCGGCTACTACAATACAGCACTGACTCCAGGACCCGGATCACCGCAGTCGCGAGCCCCTTATACGTATATTGTCCCGACGCATTATGACCGGAGCACGGGCTTCGGGAACTACAATGCGCTTCAGGTGTCACTAAAAAGACGCACGACCCGAGGACTTTCGTATCTGATTTCCTACACTTGGTCGAAAGCGATGGACGCCGGTTGCGATGGATATTTTGGCGTTGAGGGGTGCAGGGTCCAAAATCCCTATGATCCCGGTTCTGCTTATAGCGTAGCCGGCTTTGACCTTACGAATGACCTGACGGCAAGCTGGGACTATGCGCTACCGTTCGGCCGAGGGCAGCAGTTTGCGACCGGTAGCCGCCCGATCGATTTCGTGATTGGCGGGTGGCATCTCAACGGTATCGCTACTTTCCATTCCGGCATTCCATATTCTGTTGCGTATTCTGGGGATGTGGCCAATACGGGCAATAACATTCAGATGCCCAACCTGGTCGGAAACCCAAAACTCGCCGATCCGACCACCACCGAGTGGATAAACACCAGCGCATTTGAAGCGCCAGCTCCCTATACCTGGGGAAACGTTGGCCGGAACACGCTGCGGTCTGAGGGGCTGGTGAATTTCGACTTGTCCGTCTTTCGCGATTTTCATATCAGCGAATCCAAGCGAATCGAATTTCGGGCTGAGGCTTTCAACGTCTTTAACCACCCCACGTGGAACTCCCCCGACGCGACCGTCAACAGCCCAAACTTCGGCACCGTAACCAGCACGAGTTCTACCGCTCGCGAGCTTCAGTTTGGGGCGAAGCTGTACTTTTGAGGCCTTTCAAATGGATCGTCGTCATTTTATTAGATCAGTTGCCGCAGGCTCGGCGATGGCAGGGGCGTTGGGAGAGGGAGCGGGACGGGCCGAAGAGCCTCAACTCAAACGCCGTAATTTCCTGTTCATGATCGCCGATGACCTCACGTTTCGCGCAATCGGGGCAATGGGCAACCACGAGGCCCATACCCCCAACTTGGACCGTTTGGTATCCAGCGGGTGCGCGTTCACCCATTGCTTTCAGCAAGGAAGCTGGACACCGGCTGTTTGCGTGGCCAGCCGGATGATGTTGAATACCGGCCTCACCACGTTCCGCGTCGACCGCCCAACCATCAGCGACCACACGAATTCCGAGCGTGATTTCACACCGCTATGGGGGCAAACTCTCCGCAACGCCGGCTACCACTCCTACATGGTCGGAAAGTGGCATCTTGACCCCACCATGATGCAGCGAAGCTTTGACGAAATGGGACCGATTGGGCTGGGCATGTTTGGGTCCACGTCGGCCGCGTACCATCGTCCTGAACCGGGCAATACCTGGACGCCCTGGGACAAGGATCTGAAAGGCCATTGGCTGCATACCAACCTTTGGCAAAACGCCAAGCGGGACGAGATCCATCACTCGTGCCGAATTTGGACCGATTGCGCCACCGATCACCTACTCCATAAAGTCCCCCAACTGAACCAGCCGTTTTTCATGTACGTCGGATTTAATTCGCCCCACGACCCGCGGCAAGCGCCCAAGGAGTACGTGGATATGTTTCCTCGCGATAAGATTGAGATTCCGCCGAACTATCTTCCGCTGTTCCCCTTTGACAATGGTTTTCTGTATGGCCGAGACGAGGAGCTCGCTCCGTTTCCAAGAACCCATGCGGCGGTGCAATTACATCGATCCGAGTATTACGCTTCCATTGCATATATGGACAGTCAGATTGGCAGAATTCTCGATGCTTTGGAACGCTCCGGAAAGGCTGACAACACTTATGTGATTTTCACTGCGGATCACGGCTTAGCGGTTGGCCAGCATGGATTGATGGGAAAACAGAACCTATTCGACTGCAGCATCCGCATCCCTTGGATTATTAGAGGCCCAGGCGTCCCGAAGGGGAAGAAGGTTAGCGACCTCGTCTACCAGCACTGTACCTTTCCAACTACTTGCCAATTAGCTGGGGTACCGGTTCCAAAGACGGTTGAGTTCAAGAGCTTTGCTGATCTGATCAAGGGCGAAGGATCACCACAATACGACGCGATCTTTTCACGTTATCAACAATATCAACGCGCGATTCGCACCAAGGACCACTTATTGATCACCTATCCTCAAGTGCAGAAGATGCAGCTCTTTGATATGAATAAGGATCCTTGGGAGATTACGAATCTTGCTCAAGATCCGGCCTTAGCGCCGGCAAGAGACGATCTCATGCACCGCCTTCTCAGGCTACAACAGGAATTGGATGATCCCCTTAAGATAAAGGGACATGCGCAGTTTAAGTGACTGCCTGATTGCGACGATCGCCAGCCTCGGTGCTCACCACCTCGGCACCACCCGCTTCCAGTTCGGATCGACGTGCCGGCGCATCTCCATTTCGTCGTCGCGCTTGCGAAAAGCGATTGTTTCGTAGCGTTCCTGCCCGCGGGCAAGCTGGTCATAGTCGAGTTCTATTCCCAGCCCGGGTTTTTCTGGAATGGCAACCGTCCCGTCTCGAATAGGTACGCGGCCTCCGGCGACGATCTCGTCTGTCTCGGCTTGCCACGGATAATGCGTGTCGCAAGCGTAAGTCAAATTCGAGCAAGCCGCCGCCACGTGTGTCATCGCCATCAGGCTCACGCCCAGATGACTATTCGAATGCATCGACATGCCCATGCCGAGCACCTCGCAAAGATGCGCCAGATACTGCACCTGCCGCAAACCACCCCAATAGTGCGGATCGGAAAGAACCACCTGCACGCCATCTGTGTCCCGAGCCCGCACCACGTCGGGAAACTGAGTGACGGCCACGTTGCTGGCGAGCGGCGTTTCGATGCCTTTTCCGAGCAGTCGCCTTCTTACCTCGCCCATGCCTTCGAGCGTTGGGCATGGGTCTTCCAGATAACCGCCGCCGGAAAGCTCTTCCCGCAGCGCTTCTCCCACTTGCACAGAAGTCTCTACCGACCAGGCGGAGTTCGGATCGATGCGCAAAGGACCCGAACTGCCGAATTCCGCGCGCAATTGGCGGATGGTCTCGATTTCGGCAGCCGGCTCCAGAACGCCGCCTTTCAGCTTGACATCGCGAAAGCCGTATTCCCGCATCATTTGCCTGCATTCGCGCACCACGGCGCGCGGGTCGAGCACTTCGCCGTATTCGTCTTCGTAATGCCCATCGCCGCCTCCGCCTTTATGCTTATAAAAGAGGTAGGCGGAAAAAGGAACGCGGTCCCGCACGCGCCCGCCAATCACATCGCAGACCGGCTTTTTTACCGCCTTCCCGATAACGTCGAGACAGGCGATTTCGAGCGCTGCAAACGTTCGGTTATTCTGGTCGAGAGGATTTTCCCCCGGAACCATCCAGGTTTGCGAATGGCCGCCTCGAACGCCTGCGTCCCGCGCCGCGCCGCCACATACGATTTCGTGCATCGCGGCAAGTTGAAACGGATCGCGCCCGATGACGAATTCGCGCGCGGCTTCCAGCGCCTCCCGCGGCTGGTCTCCGCCGTAGGTTTCGCTGATGCCGGTAATCCCGTCGTCGGTCCCCAATTCCACGATGGTCCGCAGCGCCCACGGCGCATGCAGGCCATAGGAGCTTCTCAGCGGCGGATCGGCGATCGCAATGGAGTGCAGTTTTATGGAAGAGATTTTCATGAATTCCGATTTTGCCACCCGGCTCACGTCAAACGTGATACGTTCGATATCTCATACAACAAAATGAACCGCAGATCATTTGGCAAACTCGCGGCGGCCTCCCTCGCCGTGCCGCATGCATTCCCGTTTGCGCTGCCACAGACGGCGCGACCCGGGAAAATGAAGCTCGGCACACAGCACGATTGGAACGACGACACGCTGCGCGCTTCAGCCGCCTTCGGCGTGACACACATTTGCAGCGTGCTGCCGTCGGCGAAATTCGACGAGCACTGGTCGGTCGAAGGACTTTCTAAACTTCGCGAACACATAGAAGGTTTTGGAATTCGCCTGGAAGCGGTCCCGCTACCGCTCAGCTCCGTCCCGATCGCTCGCGCGGAAAATCCGGACATTCTGCTCGGGAAGAGTCCGGAGCGCGACCGCGAGATCGATCAGATCTGCCAGATGATCGAAAATTGCGCTCGCGCCGGCATTCCGATCGTCAAGTACAACTTCAATATCCTTGGCGTCGTGCGCACGGGGAGGGTTTCTGGACGCGGTGGGGCGAGTTATTCGGCGTTTGATTACGCCGAAGAGCCGCCCAGCCAGCCGCTAACGGAAGCCGGGCGCGTCACGAGCGAAATGATGTGGGAGCGCATCACTTACTTTCTGAAGCGTGTGGTTCCCGTCGCCGAAGCGAACAAGATCAAGATGGCATGCCATCCGCATGATCCGGCGATGCCCGCCGAGGGCTTTCGCGGTGTGCAGCGCGTCCTCGGCAGCGTAGAGGGGCTGAAGCGCCTCATAGAAATCCATCCCAGCCGCTATCATGGATTGAATTTCTGCCAGGGCAGCGTGTCGGAGATGCTACGCAACCCCGGGCGCGAGATCTTCGACGTGATCCGCTATTTCGGCACGCGCAAGAAGATCTTCAATGTGCATTTCCGCAATATCCACGGCGGATTTTTGCACTTCGACGAGACGTTTCCCGACGCGGGCGATGTCGATATGCTCGCGGCTCTTCGGGTTTACAAGGAAGTCGGTTACGACGGGATGATCATGCCGGATCACGTTCCTCACGTTAAAGGCGATCTTCACGGACGCCAGGCATTTGCGTTTGCATTTGGCTATATGCGCGGTTTGCTCCAGGCGGTCAACGACTGACATGATTGTTCGGCGTGAGTTTCTGCTCGCCGTCGCCGCTTGCGGGCTGAGCCGTCGCCTTTCCGCCGCGGAACGGTTCGACCTCGATGCCATCGAGCGTCCGCGCGTGGTCAAAGAGGCCAATAAGTTTCTGAACCAGAAGCCGGTGACGATTACTTCATTTCACAGTTCACGCAGCGCCGGCGGGCCGCACGACTATTTTTCCGAAGGCGATTACTGGTGGCCGAATCCCAAAGATCCGAACGGCCCCTACATCCACCGCGACGGCATGTCGAATCCGCACAATTTCACCGCCGACCGCCGCGCGCTAATGCGGTTGAGCGTGCAGTGCCCGGCTTTGTGCGCCGCCTGGCTGCTCACCAAAGAGCGCAAATATGCGCATCATGCGGCCGCCCATCTGCGCGCCTGGTTTGTCGATCCCAAGACCCGCATGAATCCCAACTTGAAATATGCCCAGGCGATTCACGGCATCACGACCGGACGCAGCATCGGAATTATCGATACGCTGCAGCTTGTGGCTGTGGCTCGCGGTGCGGGTTTTATCGACTCTTCCGGCGCCTTGAGCGCGAGCGATAAGCGCGCGGTACATAAATGGTTCTCGGATTATCTGGATTGGATGACCACTTCGGCGCCTGGGAAAAAGGAGCGCGACGCGAAGAACAATCATGGAAGCGCCTGGGTCTTGCAGGTGGCCGCGTTCGCCGGTTATACCGGCAATGCCGATTTGCAAGACGATTGCCGGAACCGGTTCAAAACGGTTTTGATCCCGCATCAGATGGCGGAAAACGGCAGCTTTCCTTTGGAACTGGCGCGCAGCAAGCCTTATAGCTATTCGCTCTTCAATCTGGAGGTGCTGTCGGGCATCTGCCAGGCGCTTTCCACCCGGCATGATAATTTGTGGACGTTCCAGCTTCCCGACGGCCGTTCCCTGGGAAAGGCGGTCGCTTTTATGTATCCGTACATGAAGGACAAGGCGAAGTGGCCGTACAAGCATGACGTCGAGTACTACAACCTATGGCCCGTCCGCGAGCAGAGTTTACTGTTTGCCGGACTGGCGCTGAACAAGCCGGAATATCGCGGGCTGTGGCGGCGGCTGAATCCCGAACCCACGGTGGAAGAGGTGATCCGCAATTACCCCATTCGCCAGCCGGCGCTGTGGATGAATCCATCGATTCCCGATGACCCCGGTTCTCCAAACTAGCAAAATAGGCCTGAAGCTCTGAAACATCGCCCCCAGACAATCCGAGCGAATACCGGATTTTTCTGCATCCAAGAAATTGGAGGCCCAGGGTTTGTTGATGTGGAGACAGCGCGATTCGGTGCTAACCTGAAGGTGCCCGGAAAGGAAATACGGACTTTTGGATGAAAAATTGAAGGAGCTGATGCAAGAGCTGGGCAACGCCATCAACGAATCGCTGTCGGATTCGGACCGCATCGCGGGCGCGATTGGAGAGATCAAGCGCGCCGGCTACGATGTTTTTCTGGTGCTCGAAGCGACGATCGGCTTCAACAAACGCGATGAATCGGAAGGCGAAGAGGGCGAAGGGTCCGAACGCGGGGGACCGCCTTTGCAGCGCGACGCGAACGGAAAAATTCAACTGACTTCTCAGGATCAGAAATTCCTTCGAGCTTTGAAGATCTCCATCGAAGACGAGCACAAGTAGAGTTCTTACCCGAGCAATCGCTCATAAATCTTGTGCGTGGCGCACACCGCATTTTCCCAGGAGAACTCCGCGGCGTGCGTTTGGCCTTGGGCGGAAAGTTTTTCGCGCAGTTCCGGATCGCCGATTAAGCGCGCCAGCGCGGCGTGGATTTCGTCTGCCTCAAAAGGATCGACCAGCAGGGCGGCGTCTCCGGCGGTTTCCGGGAGCGCGGAGCGATTTGCAGTCAGAACCGGGACGCCGTGCGCCATGGCCTCAAGAACCGGTATCCCGAAACCTTCGTCGAGCGATGGAAACGCAAAAATGGACGCGCGGCCGTAGAGTCGTTCCAGTCCCGAAGTAGAAACATAGCCGGTGATGGAAATGCGCTCGC
This sequence comes from Bryobacteraceae bacterium, assembly GCA_050746645.1. Taxonomy (GTDB): domain Bacteria; phylum Acidobacteriota; class Terriglobia; order Bryobacterales; family Bryobacteraceae; genus Bog-105. The sequence goes on from JBOGMI010000633.1 coordinate 8,115, forward strand.
GGGCCGGACTGGTGGCGATGCGTTCGAGAATGGCGCTGGCGCCGTAGCCGGTTGGCGCGCCCGCAAGCACGAGGCGCCACAAGTCCGGCAGACGCTCGAAGGCTTCGACCAACCGCACGAGGTTCTTGCGGAGTTGCAGCGCGCCCACGGAAAGAATCATGTTTTCGCGTTCGGTGGAAACAACCGGAGGCAGATGCACGCCGTGCGGAATCACTTCGATGCGCGAGCGGTCATAGCCGAGCAGATCGGCAACTTGCTCCGCCGTAAATGAGGAAACCGCAATGATGAAATCCGAGTTGCGGGCGGCTGCGCGAGCCTGTTCGGTAAAGCGCGCACGAAAAGCAGGCGATGAGTAATCGCCGGTCATCACGAACAGATCGTGAAACGTGGAGACGACGAATCGGGCCGGGCGTCTATCGACTCTCTGGTTCAGGGCATGGAAGAGAGGAGCGCGGAAAATGGGCAGAGGCGGCAGCAACAATCTCCGGCGCACGTTGGGGAATGCGGAGCGCGGCGCATGCTTCCGCCCGCGCTTCCACTGTTTGGCGCGGTAGCAGTGAAAGAAATCATCCTGTGGATAGGCCGAGGCAAGACCCGAGAGGATTTCGCGCGAGTAAACGGCGATGCCGGACGGATGCGGATCCACGGTGTAAGTAGCATCGAGAGCGATTTGCACCGCTCCCAGTCTTACACGTGGGAAATGCTTTCCACGGCATACAGTTTCTTGCCATCTTTTCAGCGCGACATAGCGGCTGAGCTTGGTGTCTTCGGCCTTGTAGAAACCGCTCTTGAGGAACGCAACGCCCCAACGTTCCTCTCCCGTATGGACCCGGACAGCGGTGCTTTCTGAATAGCTCAGGCGCTGCTGCTGGCGCCGAGCAAGTGCAGAATGACGCGCAGCGGGATGCCGGATAAGTCGGGCCGGTCTTCGATATCGGAGCGCACGTCAAGCAGCGCGCGTTCTAGCAGGTAAGTGTGCAAGAGGATTTGCTGGTCCGTCTCGGATGGCGGCAAGTAGCGTGCGCCTTTGGCTGCTCTCCAATAGCCGCGCAGGAAGGCCGCTCCGGCCTGAGCATACCAGAAGCGGGCCCAGTTGCGGAACCGCTGCGGCATCAGTTGTCCTTCGCGTTCTTCGGCGGCGAACTGGCGGACTACGGTCTGCAATACATAGCCGATCGACACGAGCATGCTGGTCACGTCGCGAATGGGGCAGCGCTTGATGCGGCGCTCGCTTTGGTGCAAATAGGGATCGCCCGAGAAATCGAAAATAACAACGTCATCGCCTTTGGCCAGCAGATGTCCCAGAATCAGTCTTCCATGGAAGCGGGTGCGCAAGGAGGGAATGCGCCGGTCGTAAACCGCGCGAAGCTGTGCCAAAATGCCGTTTTCCAATTCAAGAACTTTCGCCGCCAATAGCTTGATGTCCGGCCGCATTTCCGCATAGCGCTGGCGCAGAAACTCCATCCGGCGCGCCGTAAGGTTGACGTACCCGTGATAGAGGCTTTGGCGGTAGAAATCGTTGAACACTTCGGGCGCGAAGGCGGGATCCTCCGAATCCTGGGCCAGGACCAGGTGCATCTCGGCGGTGCGCTGGCCCGCGGTTTCGAGCAGCGCGAGGTGAGGCCCGATCAGTTCTTTCGCCAGTTCCGATGGCTCGGAAAGCGCAAACGGAAGATCGAACATGGTGGCCGGTGACAAACGCGCGGCATCGGTCTGCGCATACTCGGAAGCACGCGCTTTGTTGAAGAATTTGCGCAGATGCTCGCAGGTGAGGGTCCAGCAATCGCCGTCGTTCTTGATGAAGCCATGCATCGCGCCGAGAACGGTCGGCTGCCCGGCCTTGGGCTCGTAATACATGGCGGCCGCGTAAGGGGCGATGTGCGGGAAAGGATGGCGCTCGGTCAAATAGCGTCCCATTTCCACGGCCGTCCGCGGACCGGGGACGACTTCGCGAAACAGCTTGAATACAAATCGGTCGCCGAAACGAATGGAGGAATTGACTTCCGAAGACGGCATGATGGCCGGATCGAGATTGGGATGCTTCTCGCCCCAGAATTTTCGGAACAGCCGGTTGCGCACGACGGTAGCCGATCCTTCTTCTCCCACGAAGTGCTTGCGCCGCGCAAAAGCTTCCAGAATCGCTGTGGCGAATTCCGTGCTTGCCAGAGCGTCGTAGAGCAGCACCGTGGGGCCTTCGGCGCCCGCTCTGATTTGGGCGATGGAACATCCGGGGTGGCGGGTTTGGATCTCTCGCGCTTCTTCCATCGGCGCGGTTCCGAGCGCCAGAACATACGTTTCCGGATCGCCGCTGGTGTAATCAATCCAGACCAGCAGCAGCACGTATTTCTTGGGGATAATCGGGATCGCCTCCAGAATCCGGAAGGACCGGAGGCGCCGGTTTCTGCCGCGGAACCAGCGCTGGGCGGCAACATAGCGCGGAAGCACGGCGGCGATGCTGGAGCGCATATTGGGTTCCCACATGCGCTCGAGCGAAGCAGCCAGAACCAGGGGCATCTCGG
>JBOGMI010000634.1:0-4630 GCA_050746645.1 Bryobacteraceae bacterium
TGAACCCCGAGCTGGCGCTCAGCGGAGTCGAATCGATGGACGGCCGCATTGCGGCAAGCCTCGTCGCCCGCCGCTCGCCGGCCCTGCTGGGAGGAATCTTCTCGGCGATTGCGTTGCTGCTTGTTGTCATTGGAATCTACGGCGCCTTGAGTTATGCGGTGGCACAGCGCCGCCGCGAGATCGCCGTGCGCATTGCTTTGGGAGCGCGACCCGATCAAATCGGTGTGCAGTTCTTCTCGCTCGCTCTCCGTTTGATTGCCGGCGGCATAGCGCTTGGCCTAATAGGTGCTTGGCTGGCGGGCCATGCGATGCAGGCGGTCCTGTTCCATGTGACTGCGTATAGCCCAGCAATACTCGCGGGAGCCGCGGCCATTATCGCAGCGGCTTCTCTTGCGGCTTGTCTGCTGCCAGTTCGCCGTGCTGCACGATTATCGCCGATGCAGGCTCTTGCTGAGCAGTGAAGATTCTGCAAAAACACGGCGGCCCCGCACCGGAATGCAAAAGAAATGTAAATTTTCCGGGTAGTGAACAACGTAGAGCGCGCCGCAGTGTATATTGCTGCTTAATGAAGTTCCTGAGCCGGCTTTCAGGTTTTGAGACTTAGCCAGCGAACCGAGAGGTTGCATGATAACATTGCTTCCCGGCTGGCATTCAGCGCTCAGCCACCACCCCGCATTTGTCCACTTTCCAATCGTGCTCTGGCTTGTTGCCTCTGTTTTTGAAGTCATCGCCGTCTGGCGGCGGAACGATTTTCTTCACCGTGCCTCCGTCTGGCTGCTTTGGCTCGGCACCATCGCAGGCACCTTTGCCGTCCTTACCGGGCTCTACGCCGAACGGAACGCTCCGGCCGGTATTGGCCATCTCCTAGAAACTCACAAGGAGCTGATGCTCATCAGCTATTTCCTTGCCTTGACCCTATCGCTATTTGCACTGTTCGTTCGCCGCCGAATGACTTACCGGCTGAGAGCAGTCCTGCTGGGGGGCCTACTGGTTCTGGCTGGCTTTACCGTACTCGGAACCGACCGAGGTGCGGAGATGGTCGGCCGCTACGGATTCGGCGTGAACGGCTCGATACGAAGGGCGCCGGAGCCGATGACAACAGGGCCGGCGCCGCACCCGACGGAGTTGCGTTACGTCGGGTCGAAAGCGTGCAAGCCGTGCCATACGTCGATTTACAACCGCTGGAAGCGGACTCCGATGGCCAACGTAGTGCGGGACCCGCGGCAATATCCGCGCGCCATCCTTGCCGATTTTTCAAACCCGCCCTCGTTCGTCAACTTTAGGAAAGATCAAATCGCCTTCGTTTACGGCAGTATCTGGAAACAGAATTACTTTACACAGGTGGGCAACGAATACTATCCGCTGCCAGCAAAGTGGGACATCCTGCACCACAAATGGATGCCGTACCTGGCGAAAGAGGACTGGTGGTCCGCTTATTATCCTCCGCGCAATAGCGACCGTCCAACAGGGCCCACCTGCAATGGCTGCCACTCGGTCAACTACAACATTCAGACCCACGCCGTAACGGAATGGAACGTAGGCTGCGAGGATTGCCATGGGCCGGGCAGCGCGCACATCAAGCATCCCACCAGCAGCAATATCGTGAATCCGGGGAATTTGGATTATGTAGCAGGCAACAACGTTTGCATACAATGCCATGCCCAGGGGCGGCCGGCGCAGAGTCCCATTGGGGGCCAGTATTACGACTGGCCGCCGGCATTTCACCAAGCTATTGGGGACATAGGGTTCAAGGCAGCCTTAAAGCGCCTGGATCGTTATTGGAAGCTCGAGCCGCACGAGCTAGGCAAAACAAATTTCTATTACTATGCTGACGGCAGAGGCCATAAGAACCGCATGCAGGGCAACGATTTCGTGCAGAGCCTGATGTACCGGCACGGTGTCACGTGCTTCGATTGCCATGACGTGCACGGCACGTCCCATCCCTTTGAATTGAGAACGCCGGCAAACGAGCTATGTTCCCAGTGCCATGCTCCCAACTCGGAAAATGGACCTTACACGAGCACCATCGAAGCGCATACTCATCATAAGGCGGGCAACCCCGGCGGCAGTTGCATCGCCTGCCACATGCCTAAGATCGAAACAGAGGGGGTGCCGGGACAATTTGTCCACGATCACACCTTCGGCTTTGTTACACCGGCGATGACAGAAAAATACGGCATCCCAAACCCCTGTATTTCTTGCCACGACGAAAAAACGAATGAGTGGGCAAGCCGCTGGCTCAAACGATGGTATTCCCCTTGGCGCATACAGTGAAGAAGATCTGGCCTTCAATGCAGATAGAAGAGGCTAAGCCGTGGAAGCTTGGCGCGATCGAGCAGCGCGGCGCCGATGTAGCGGCGCTCCAGCATCGATAATTGTTCGGCGCTCATCTTGCCGCGATAGGGGCGCAGCTCGCGATCGAGCGATTCGCGAATCGCGTACAAAGTCTCTTCATTCGCAGCCGCCGACAGAATGGCGGTCATCTTGTCTTCGAGTACGGTCAGGCGGCGCTCAGCATCCTCAAGATTGCGAACGTGCCGCTCGGATTCGGCGGCGAGCGCGCTCACCGATGCGCCGATCTCTTGCATCTGTGGCTCGGGATGCGCACGCACCTGTGCCGCCGCGTTTTCGAGATAGCGGCGGAGTTCCTCCGCGGAAAACGGAGGTTCGGCCGAGCGGGTATCCGCTCTCGAGGAAACCCGCCCGGCGGCTTCGGCTACCGCTTGAGCGCAGTAAAGCAGCGAGTTGATCCTGTGCCGCTTGCTTTTTCGGCTGCGCCATTTTTCAAACGCTTCGTCGATGCCGCGAAGCACGGCTTCGAGCGGCACTCCCGCGTTTTTCCAGTTTTCGACGAGCGCCCAGTCGATGGGCGAGAGCAGAAACAGGCCAGTGCCGCGCGCGCGCTGAAAATGGTCCTCGATTTCGGTGAAGTAGTTGAAGTAGTTTTGCTGCCAATTATCGTCGGACATCAGTAATCGGGGCGGACACCGCCGGCGGCAATGCGCTGGATCCGGCCGGAATCGGAACGTACGAGTAAAAAGCCATTTTCATCCAGGCCGGCGGTGGCGCCCTTCGAGCCATTCTCTTCTATGACCACGCGGCGGTTCAACACATAGCTCGATGCGGAAGTGAAGGCTCGCAAAATGCTTTCCGGGCCTTCGGAGACGAGCATCGCGCAAAACGAATCGAGCGCGGCGAGCAGGGAGATGACGATTTCTTCGCGGTCATAGATCTGCCCTCCGCTCTCCATGCGCAACGAAGCCGCGGGAGTGCGCAGATCCGAGGGCAGGGAATCATGATTTACATTGATACCGATTCCCGCGACGATGCATGATTCGATGAACTGAGCCAGGATACCGGCGACTTTCCGCTCGCGGATCAAAACGTCATTGGGCCAGCGCAAATCGCAGGCAAGATGAGTGGATGCCTGAATCGCCTCCGCTGTAGCGAGGCCCAGCACCAGCATGGCAATCGGCAAGCTGGCGGGAGAGAGCGGCAGGCGCAGGACGACGGAGCTATAGATGCCTGCGTTCGGCGGAGAATGCCAGCTTCGACCCATGCGGCCCACTCCCGCGGTTTGTTCGTCTGCGAGTACGACGGTTCCGTGAGGCGCGCCGGCCGCGGCAAGCCGCGCCGCTTCCGTCATGGTCGATCCGACGGTTTCGAAGTAATGGATCTCGTTCTCGGGCCGCGCGGCGCGAATACGATCGGCATCGAGAGGCATCAGGACTCCTAGGAACAGATGCCCCTCCCTGCCGGTCGGGGTTCTGAACCGCGACCAGCAGGGAGCGGCCTTGGGTCGTCCAACTCCAAGCGGAAGCTGATGTCAACGGCGGCCGCCGAGTGTGTAATGGCGCCGCAAGAGATGAAGTCGGGAGCGGCTTCGGCATAGGCGCGGATGTTCTCCAGCGTAATGCGGCCGGAAAGTTCGGTGATTGCGCGGCCGGCAACGCGCCGCACCCACTCGGCGGCTTCGGCGGGAGACAGATTGTCTAGCAGCAGATATTTTGCCCCTGCCGCGAGCGCTTCGTCGAGTTCGGCGCGCGTGCGGACTTCGATTTCGACGGGCCCCGCGAAATGTTTCGTGCGCTCCAGCGCGTTACGGACTCCGCCCGCCGCGGTGATGTGGTTGTTCTTGATGAGAATCGCGTCGAACAGGCCTATGCGGTGATTGGCCACGCCGCCTGCCGCCGCAGCCATCTTTTCCAATTGCCGCAAGCCCGGCGTGGTCTTGCGCGTATCGAGCACCCGTGTTCTTCCAGCGACCGCATCCACATATTGACGCGCGAGCGTCGCAATACCGCTCAGCCGCTGCAAAAAATTCAGGGCTACGCGCTCGCATTCGAGCAGCGTGCGCGCTTTGCCGGAGACTTTGGCGAGGATATCGCCCGTTTGGACGGATGCTCCGCTTCGGCTGAGTAATTCGACCTCCGCGCCGCCGCGGAATTCGTAAATCAGCGGCAATAGCTCGATTCCGGCCAGAACGAGCGGCTGCCTGGCCAGAAATTTCCCGCGCGCTTGCAGATTTTCAGGAATCGTCAACTGCGAAGTGATGTCGCCCGAGCCAATGTCTTCAGCCAAGGCGCGTTCGACAGCGGCGCGGACTTCCGGATGCGTCGTGTCGAACATT
>JBOGMI010000635.1:0-1443 GCA_050746645.1 Bryobacteraceae bacterium
TTCGGGCGCCACCATTGTCGAACTCAGAGATTAGCGCCGCCTCCGGCGCCGGTAAACGGCTGGACGCCTTTCTTCATGAGTGTTTGCCGGAATACAGCCGCTCGCGCCTGCAATCCTGGATCGCCGAAGGCCGCGTCCGGGTCGATGGCAAACCTCGCCGTGCCTCCTATTTATTGCGTGGCACCGAACAGATTTCGGTCGATCCCGCTCCTCTCGCGCCGCTGCGCGCCGAACCCGAGGAGATCCCGCTGGTCATTCTTTATGAAGATGCCGAAGTCATCGCCATCGACAAGCCAGCGGGCATGGTCGTACACGCTGGAGCCGGGCATGCGCGCGGCACCGTCGTCAATGCCTTGCTGCACCGCTTCGGGGCGCTCTCGGAGCTTGGCGGCGAGCTGCGCCCGGGCATTGTGCATCGGCTCGACCGCGATACTAGCGGCGTGCTTCTGGTGGCCCGAACCGACCGCGCTCATCAAGCTCTTGCGGCTCAGTTTCGCGAGCGTCAGATCGAAAAGACCTACCTCGCTCTCGTCCATGGCCGCATGAAACAGCCGCAGGGCCGCATCACCGCTCCCATTGCTCGCGATCCGATACGCCGCACCCGCATGACCGCGCGCTCGGCTTCCGGCCGCGCCGCGCTGACCGAATATCGCCTGCTCGAAGAGATTGGGAACCTGAGTTTTCTGGAAGTGCATATCGCGACTGGCCGCACGCACCAGATTCGTGTGCATTTGTCCAGCATCGGCCATCCGGTCGTGGGCGATCGGCTCTACGGCGCTCCGGCGCAGCCATCGCTTGGACGCTTCTTTTTACACGCCCATCGCATCCGCTTCCGCTCGCCCGCCGCGCCCGATCCAGTGATCGTGGAAAGCCCGCTCGCCCCCGAACTGCGGCAGTTCCTCAATCAAACAGAACCCCGACCGTGAGGGAGGGGCCTTGGCCGACCCCTCTTAACCGTCGCCGTGTCTAGGCGCCGAGCGTAGCGTCCTTTAAATCCCGAACCGCCTCCAACTCGCGCAGGTCGCGGCCGCGCGTGTCGCGCCCCAAAAATGCGATCAAGAGCATCGACAGAACCGAGGGAATCACCACCAATCCGGCGGCCAGGCCCAATGCCGGAACCAGAGCCAGACTCCCCAGCGCTTGCGCCACCAGGCCGCCGCCTTTGCTGAACCCGGCAACCCAGCCCGTCGCGCGCCCTCGCACGCGAACCGGATAGTTCTCGGCCGCATAGGGCAGAAGAATCGAAATGACGGCGCTCGAGCCGACGATCAGAAGCGTCAGCATGATCACCGGATTCGCAAGGAATGGGACTGCGTCGTTGTCCCGCAGCAAGACCGCGGCCAAGCCCAGCGTGGTAATGCCGATGCATAGGATGAGCAAGCGCTTGGTGCTCCAAACGCTGTACAGGTAGGCCGCAATGACAATTACCGGCGCGGCGATCAG
>JBOGMI010000636.1:0-1570 GCA_050746645.1 Bryobacteraceae bacterium
TCCTGCGGCAAAACGGCATTCAGAATTTCAGCGGCGGTTCGCTGTACAAAGCCGAGCGATTCCGCAAGCGTGGCCTTGTCTCCCGAGTGAAGCTGGATGTAATCGCTGCTGGAACTACCAGGATCAAGCCCAATAGCAGTAGAAACGACGAACGCCACAGCCTCGGCTTCGGTCTCGCGGCCGGCGTGATTCGTTTGGCTGCGTCGCTCACCGCGGTGGAGCAGCTCGTGCGCGCATTCATGGACTAATACCGAAAATTCCTCGGCGCCGCTCAAGCCGGGGAGGAGCGTGATCTTGCCGCCCGACGATAATCCGCTGGCCGGCCGGATTCGCTCGTCATATTCGAGCGCGATGGATTTCGTTGCGAGAAAAGCTTTCAGCCGTTCAGTCGCATTCTCAGGATCGCCGCTTACTTTGGCGAATTCCGCTATCGGCTCGCCGTCGGTTTGCAAAAGATCCCAAACGTGTGCAACTTTGAATCCGTAAAGCTGGGTTTGCTCGTCTTCGAGAACTTCGCCGTCGATGGATTTCTTGCGGCCGACCATGGGGGCGAGAATCGCAATTCCCTTCTCTCCTTTGCGCACGTGGCGCCGCATGCGCAGCCAGGCATGAAACCCGGCTACATGAGTTGCATTGGGACGCTGCATGTAGATCAGCAGCGCGTTATTCCAGCTATAGCGGTGGAAGCGGGACATGACGGCGAGATAGGATTTTAGGGCTTCGCTGTGGCCGCGCTCGAGCGCCTCCATCAGTCGTGTCAACGCGGTATCGCTGAGCGTTTTGGCTTGATCGGTATTCATCGTGCACCTCCTCGGAGAGAGCGCCGCGGTTAAGCGGCTGCCCCCGGCTCTTCCACGATTTCGCCGTTCCGCGAACGATCCAGTTTGGCGATCGCGCGAATACGGATCTCCGTGACCGACTTTTTGGCGTCGCCATTCTTGCCGCCGCCGGGCGTGTATTCGCGGCTGCGGATCTCGCCTTCGATCTGCACGTGCGCGCCCTTGGTGAGCTTCGCCGCGTAGTCGCCGGTATGCCCGAAGGCGATGCAGCGATGCCAGGTGGTCTCGGATTTATAGCCGCCCGATTCGCGGTCCTTCCAACTGCGCTTGGTCGCCAGCGAGAGGACGGTGAACGGAACTTGATTTCCGGTGTAGCGGACCTCCGCGTCGCGCCCCAAAAATCCAATAAGCGATGCTCGATTGTTTATGTACATTGCGGTTTCTCCTTTTTCTGCTCCCGAGGTCTCTCGGGGCACCCGAAAGCGAGCGGAACCGCTCCCCAGGTCAAGATCTGCTTTCTTGGGGGACCGCGATAGAAAAAACCGGCGGAAGCCGAACCAAGAATTAAGCGGGGGAGCCGAGACCCGTCAGGGCCGCGCCGACCGCCAGGGAGAAGCGGAAGCAGAAGATCGCAGCGCCGCCGGGCGCGGTTAGGCCGGTTTGGGGCCGTCAAGCGAAGCAGTGCCCGAGAGATCGCGGGCAGATAGGGGAGGAAAACCGCAGTGCCCAATCGAAGCTGAGGAAAGGATGACGGCAAGACGAGCGGGACCGGCACATCGCGGAAGTGGCCC
>JBOGMI010000637.1:0-2016 GCA_050746645.1 Bryobacteraceae bacterium
GCAAACGTTCCAGCGCAGCCACGACCCGGGAGACCGGAAGATTCCGCATGCCGTCGGGGGCCACCACAATTTCAGATTCTGTGCGCCACGGACCCCAGATCGCCGGATTCGAGGTGCTGAACAGAACTACGCTGGGCACTCCAAAAGCAGCCGCGACATGCGCCGGGCCGCTATCGTTTCCGGCGAATATAGCGGCCTTCGAGAGCGCGGCTTTGGCCTGGGCGAGCGTGCCCTGGAAAATGCGGTGCGCGCGGAACGGGCGCAGATCGTCGTTTGGGCCGGCCAGAAAAACCGGTTCGAAGTTCCAAAGCTGGAGATAGCGCGCGATTTCGCAGAAGCGCTCGGCGGCCCATTGCTTTTCCGGCCCCGAGGCAAACGGGTGCAGCACGGCATAGCGACCCGCAAGCGGCGAAGGTCCGGCGGAAAGCTGCGCCCGCGGGGGCTCGTTCAAAGGCACACCCAGCGCGAAGACCGCCGATGCCAGGTGTTCGGCCGTATGGACGATCCGGTTCACCCCGAGGATGCGCTGGGCGCGGGGGATCTTAATGTTGTAGGCGAGCGTCGTGCTGTGGTGCGTGAAACCGGCGCGCCATTTGGCGCCCGAAGCCGCCGTCATCCACTGGCTGCGCGTGCCTCCGTGCAGGTTGAGGCATAAATCTGGCCGCCACTCCCGCACCGGGCGCCACTCCGGCTTCAGGACTCGGTCCACCAGCGGATTATTCTCGTAAACCGCGGCAAAACGCTCCTCGACAGCAACGCTCACACGAAGGTCCGGCCGGGCTTTTTTCAAGAGCGCCAGCGCCGGGGTGGTCAGGACACAATCGCCGAGCGAACGAAGCCGGATCACGCAGACCCGGGCCCCTTCGCGCAATTGCTCCAGGATCGTCATACCCGCTATGGCTCAGACCTTTTTACACCTTTCGCTACGGCTCAGACCTTCTCACCTTTCCCCTAGGGCTCAATCTTTGCCTGATCGACCAGCATCACCGGAATGTCGTCGCGCACCGGATACACACGTTTGCATTGGACACATTTCAGCCCGCTTCCGTCTTCTTTTAGGATTACTTTGCCCTTGCAGACGGGGCAGACGAGGATTTCAAGCAGTTCTTCGCTGATGGCCATTGAGATATTTAGTTTAACAGCGCAGGGGGCGTGCGGAGGTTCGAACCTAAAGAATGGTTTCGGCTTGGCAAGGAATTCACGCGCTTGCTGGATCATGGCCGCCACTTCATCGTCCGTAATTGCCGCCTCAAAACCATAGTCGGCCTGCAGCCGCCGATCAAACGCGTCGAGAAGCAAACGATGAAACTTCGGATCGATGCGGCCTGGCTTTGCGAAGTGCTCTCCTAAAAGGGCATGGACGCCCGAATGTTTCCTCGATCCGAGGCCGTTTTCAGCCAAAAGCGCGGAAGCCGTATAAAACATGGCGTAGTAAATACGCCCCGCCGCGATTTCTGCCTCGCTCTCCCGAAGCAGAATTTCCGCCCCGTGTATCGCGTGGCGCGCCTTTTCAAGCAGGTGCAGCGCCTCAGGTTTCAAGCGGCGATTGCTTCCTGGCGGACTTGGGAAAGAAAGCCGCTTCGCCCATCGCGCCAAGCTTCCTCACTCGCAAATACACGACTAACGCTGATGCCATACCTGAGCGATATCGAAGAGATGACAGAGCTCGTGCGATCGATCTCTTCGCCATAAGAAAGGATGCGATCCAGCACGATCAGCACGTCAAAATCGGATTCTCCCCGCTGGTCACCCCGTGCGTAGGAGCCATAGAGATATAAACCGTGAAGCCGCTCCCTATACAAGCCCTCCAAGGCTGACCTTAATTCGACGAGCAACGCTTGAGCGGTCCCGGTCATTCCAATCATTTTACAGTCCGGCCGTTTCGGGCCGCTTGACAGCCGTCAAGCGCCGGCCGCAATCGTGCCCGCTACCGGGCTGCTGGCGCTCGCGTAGCTGCGCTTTTGCATGCGCCCGGCCAGAAATGCCGCGCGGCCGGCTTCGATGGCGAGCTTCATG
>JBOGMI010000638.1:0-1098 GCA_050746645.1 Bryobacteraceae bacterium
GGCTCCGCAGCGCTTGCTTGTCGTTGGTGTCTTCGGCCATGCCGTCCTTGTGCTCCTCCGTGGCTAATCGAAACTACAGCCTGATTCTCTCAGAAGACGCGAAATTTTGGACCAGACCTCGATGCCGGTTCGCGCCCGCCGCTTAATCCGCAAAATGCGCGGCGGCGCTCAAGCCCATCTGATCGAGGCCAGCGACGGCGAACTCTACATCGTCAAGTTCACCAACAACCCCCAGCACCGCCGCATTCTCGTCAACGAGTGGCTGGCCTCCGTCTTTCTGCGCTACTTGCAGATCCATGTGCCCGATACGGCGGTGGTCGAGTTAACGCCCGAGTTCATCGCCGAAAATCCGGATCTCTACCTCTCCATCGGCTCCCGCCGCGAACCCGTCCCCCCAGGTCTGCACTTCGGCTCCCGCATGGCGGTTGATCCGGACCGCGTGGCCGTCTTTGACTTTCTGCCCGATAAGCTGCTCGGCCAAATCGAAAACCGGGCCGATTTTCTCGGCATGCTGGTCTTCGATAAATGGGCGGCCAACGCCGATTCCCGGCAGGCCGTCTTCTTCCGTGCCCGCGCCAAAACCTGGACCCCTCTCAAAGGCGACACCCCGCCGCGCATCGGCTTTTTCGCCCAGATGATCGACCACGGTTTCGCTTTCAACGGCCCCCACTGGGAATTCCCCGATTCCCCGCTTCAGGGCTTGTATTTCCGTCCTTCCGTCTACGCGGAGGTGCGCTCGCTCGACTCGTTCCAGCCCTGGCTGGCGCTGGCCGAAAACCTACCCGTTGAGGTGCTCGATACCGCCTGGAAGGAGGTCCCCCGCCCATGGCTCGCCGACGACGAAGACGCCCTCGAAGCCCTCCTCGAAACCCTCTTCCGCCGCCGCTCCCGCATCGGCCAGCTCCTCACGGACATCCACCGCGCCAAACCCAGCCTGTTCCCCAATTGGAAAGCATAGAATTCATGCGACTAATCCCGGCTCTGCGGCATCCGCGTATCATGTACTTTCCGCGTGGCGGAAGACCCAAGGAGGCATTTCGCATGAAAAAACTGTTTCTCGGGCTCGCGCTTTCCGCGCTGCTAGGCTTGCCCGCTTCG
>JBOGMI010000639.1:0-10434 GCA_050746645.1 Bryobacteraceae bacterium
AGGACTCCGGCGCGGAACTTCGCCGCAAAGAAATGCCCCAGCGCTGCTTGCATCCGCACATCGATCGCGAGACGTTTTGATGCAGCCGACCGCAGACGACCGGCGCTGCGAAGGCTCTGTAGCGATTTCTCCGACCAGTTTTCGAGCCAATCCGCCACCTCGGCGTGCGAATACTTCCCACTCCTTTTGCCGCTCAGCAGTTCCTCTGCGAACTCACGCATGCTGGAGAACAATTGCGGATCGAGTGGACTGGCGTTCTGGAAGACCTTCGGCTTCAGGGTGTCGCCGTATGGATTCGGATCTGGTTCCGCAGCTATCGGCTGGTTCCAATAGATCTCCGGCCAATAGGCATCGCAGGCGGCCGAAGGCAGATAAGCGGTGGTCACGATAGGAAGAATGCGGCTTGCGCTGGCAATTGCGCCCTGCAATGCCGCAGGCCGCGCCTCAGCAGAAAACATCCGGAGGCAGACAGCAGGATCTGTCTTCGGGTTGTACATCAACCGGCCCAATGTCCGATACCAGCCTGCATATTTCTGCCAGCCCCAGCGTGTCTCCAGGCTTGGGTCCAGGTAGCCGTCGCGGCGCCCGGGCACTGCCGATCCGCGCCGTCCGCGGCACGTCAAAGGCTCCATAACGTCGGCGCCAGCCGAACCGCAGAATTGAAAGGCGCGGGCGTAAGCAGCGCTGGAGACCGGATCCTCCCACAGCAAGATTTTCTGCGTGCCGGAGAATACGCGGTAGCGAATCGTGTACTTACGATTCTCGCGAAGCAGATCGGCGTAGCTGTACCGCGTGAATATGCGCGATCCCTCGCTGAGCTTCATCAAACCTTTGCCCACGCGGCCCGCGACCGGCATTTCCATTTCACGGATGGCGGTTTGCTGATAGGGCATGCCCAAATGTTCGGCGGAAAATTTCGGCGATACGTTGACCGGCAGGCCGGTTGCCAGCGCTGTGTCGATCATCTTCGCGTCAATGCCTTTGGCGTGCAGGTCGAGTTCCACTCTTCGCCCGCAGCGTTTCGCGCCGTCGAAAACCGCTGCCCAGAAGCCGTAATTGCCTTCCGGGACTCCGCTTTCTCCATGGATGCGCAGCCCGACCGCAGAAATCGCGGGGCATTTTTGAAGAACCAACGTGAGCGCATCGCGGCAGTAGCGCGCGTGCGTTTCCGGAGTCAGTCCTTCGATGATATTTTGAGCGTGCCCGCCACCCCACTGATAGCCGTGCATCCAGATTCCCAGCTCGAAATCCATGCCGCGGGCCACCGTTTGCTCACTGATGAATTGCAGCATGGCGAGATTGCGGTCCCGCTCGTCATCGGAAACATTGGTTGCGCGCACGTTATAGCCCGGCACCGAGACCACAAACGGATAGAAGAACAAAAAGTAGGAATCGTTGACGCGGCGCAGCGAATCGTAGCCCAAACCGAAGGCCAGATCCAAACGATTCCATCGCGCGCTCGCGAGCAGGTCCAGATAGTGCTGCCATTCGTCGCGGTTGTAGAACCAGGGTTTGTCAAGCAGTGAACTGGTGAACTGCCGCATCACGCTGCGCACCGGATTCGCCGGGCTCTCGACAATGGGATGTTCGATTCGCAGCGAGGCTTCGTGCCGGACCCGATCGGCGACCTCGCACAACGCATAGGTCAGGCCGCGCGCATCGGCACCGCAGGCGACCGTGATGCGATCGCCGCTTGTGCCGTCCTCAAACAGCGCCAGGCCCTCGGCCGCCTCCGGGACCGAGAGGCCCGCGCGCCGCAGCCTCGTGGCTGTCAAATGCGAAGAGGGACCGGCGGCTATGATCGAGAGCTCATTCGCCTGAGGCCGGTTGCGGAGATGAAAATCAAAGCCCGCGCTGCGCAGAGCCGCCTCTACCTGCTCCGCCGCCCATCGGACCGGCACGCTGGAACTGATCGAGTCATTTGGATCGAGTATCAGCGCGGCGCTTCCGCGTTTCTGGCCGCCTGCAACCGAAGCGCAGGCGAGCGCGCCGACTGTTAAACCCGTTCCGCGGAGAAAATCCCTGCGATCGATCAGCGTATCGATCACCCGCTCGCGTGGAACGTTGTCCAAAAGCTTGGCCATATTCTTAACTATTTGTCTCTCGACGACAGGCTCCCCACAACTTTTATGCCGGTATCCCCGCCTCCCTATAATATGAGCGGCGGGCCGCGTGACTATCTCTCCTGGGACATCGAATGTCGCGACCCGTCGTTTGGGTCCGACTCAGCACTCGAGTGGCTTGAGGGAAGACTTTCCAGGCCAGTCGATGATGCACAAAAATGGCTCAACGATGCCAACCTGCGACCGGTCCTTGACATTGGACCGTCAGCATGCGGCGCCGTCGCAGGCCGCTTTGCATGGACGCAGGGGCACAGTCTTCGATAAGTGATATCATCTTGCCGGGATTTTTGGTCCCATGCCGATGAGCCCCTTAGAACGAATATGACCGAATCGGTGAGCGAACTCGCTTCCTATCACAGGTGCATTGACCGGATACAGCAGCACTGGCCCGACTTCCTCGAAAGAAGAAACGAACGGCTCGCACAGCAGGAGAGGAACGGGACAGCGGCAGAAAAGGTCGCCGAAAACATATTGGAAGATCTGTTTACACGAGTGCTCGACTGGCCGTTAAGCGATTTTAACAACCAAGTCGGTTATGCCGACATCCTGCTCACAACATTCGGAATCAAATACTTAATTGTGGAGGCAAAGCGACCAGGCGCTCTAGCCTGGAACGGACGGGCAGTGGAAGCAGCGCTGACACAGGCCCAGAGATACGCTGCCGAGCAAAGGGTCAAATGCGCCGGCGTGAGTGATGGCGTGATGCTCTATGCTGCGGATATCGAGGGCGGTGGCCTAAAAGGCCGGTTCTTCGGTTCTCTAGCCGCTGCACAAGCGCCTGAGGATCTCTGGTGGCTCAGTGTACATGGCATTTATCGGCCCGTTCCTGATGGATACAACGCGACATTAGGCAATCTCCCCGACGCCGATGTTGAACCATCCGAGCCGCTAGACTGCGGTTACGGCGAACTATTGCATCCGAAATACAAGATTCCGGCGCGCTGCTTTGCGTATGTGGGCGATGCCAACGATCCCGGAACTTGGAAGTTACCGTTTCGACTGGCTGATGGTCACGTAGATATGAAACGGCTGCCGAAAGCCATTCAGTGCATCGCGAGCAACTATCGAGGAGAGAAGGTAACAGGAATCCCGGAAAAGCATATCCCGGATGTGCTTGTCAGATTGGCTCGCGCGGCATCATCAGTGGGGAAAATGCCCGATCAATCGCTATCAGCTGCCGCCGTATACTGCCAGCTTGCGGAAATCCTGAGGCAACTTGGAAAGCTGGAGGAGGTTTCGGTCCCAGGCGAGGCTGAGGTTCTTTTATAACGCCCCACCACCTCTTCTAGGGCTCTCGTGCACGGAGTTCGGTTGCGGCCCTGCTTGGAGCCAACTCCACTCCATACACGCCTCCGATTTTTCCGAATCTGCCTGAGAATCCCCTGCGGCTTGCGCTACTAGGATCTCGTGGCTCTCTTCCGCACCCTGAGCGCGGCGATTCAAGGCATCGAGGCGCACCCGATCGATGTCGAAGTGGACATGTATCCGGCGGGAACTACTCGCGATTTCGTCACCGTCGGCATGCCGGATGCCGCCGTAAAAGAGAGCCGCGAGCGCATTAAATCGGCCCTGCTGAATTCCGGGTTCGGCTATCCGAGCAAGTCGGTCACAGTCAATCTTGCGCCCGCCAATATCCGCAAAGAGGGCGCGGGTTTCGATCTCCCGATGGCTACGGCCATTCTGGGCGCGATGGGAGCGCTCGGCAGCGCCGAAGACCATCTGATCGTGGGCGAACTGTCGCTCGACGGCAGCCTGCGGCCGATTCGCGGCGCTCTATCGATCGCGGTCTGCGCGGCGCGCCTCGGCATTCGCAATTTGCTGTTGCCGGCGGACAACGCGGCCGAGGCAGCGGTTGCCGAAGGCGTCCGGGTCTTCGGGCTGAAGCATCTGGCCGAAGTGGTGGAGTTTTTGAATGAACCGGCCCGATTTGTGCCCGTCGAGGCAGCGATTCCGGAACTTGATATTTCCGGCGCCGACGCGCCCGATTTCAGCGATGTGCGCGGCCAGACGCTGGCGAAGCGCGCGCTGGAAGTGGCCGCGGCGGGCAGCCACAACGTGCTCATGATCGGACCTCCCGGCTCAGGCAAAACGATGCTGGCGAAGCGCTTCGCAGGCATCCTGCCGAAGCTGACCTTCCGCGAGGCTCTGGAAGCCACGCAAGTACACAGCGTGGCGGGCATGCTGCCGGCCGGCGCCGGTCTGCTGCACCAGCGGCCCTTTCGCGCGCCGCACCACACGATCTCCGATGCTGGGCTGATTGGCGGCGGCAGCGGAAGCCCGCGTCCTGGCGAGGTGAGTCTCGCACATCAGGGCGTTTTGTTCCTGGACGAACTGCCTGAATTCCCGCGCGGCGTCCTGGAGCAATTGCGCCAGCCGCTCGAAGAAGGTTCGGTAACGCTGGCGCGCAGTAACGGCTCGCTTACCTTCCCCGCACGCATCATGCTGGTAGGCGCGATGAACCCCTGTCCTTGTGGTTTTTATGGGGATAGCACACGCGAATGCCGCTGCACGCCGGGCATCATTCAGCGCTACCTGGCCAAGATCAGCGGCCCGCTGCTCGACCGCATCGACCTGCACATCGAAGTGCCGGCCGTGCCTTACAAAGAGTTGCGGGGCAAGGGCGACGGACAAAGCTCGACCCAGATCCGCGAGCGCGTCGAGCAGGCGCGCGCCGTACAGCGGGGGCGCGGCTTTTACAATTCGCAGATTCCGACAGCACAGTTGCGCATCCTATGCGCGCTCGACGATGCCGGCGAGCGCACGCTGGAGATGGCGGTGCGGCGCATGAACCTCTCGGCCCGCTCGCACGATCGCCTGTTACGGGTGGCGCGAACCATTGCCGACCTTGCCGGCGCCCCCTCCGTCTCGTCGAAACATTTAGCCGAAGCCGTGCAATTCCGCAACCTGGACCGGAATTACTGGAGCTGAGGCTATCCCGCTTTACGCGGTCAGCGCCAGCACCAGCCGCTCCATGGTGGTGCGGTCGTCGCGGTAGCCTTCGCGAAAACGCTTGTCGGTGTCGTAGATCAGTGCCAATGCCTGGGCGAGATCTTCTTGCGTAAAAGCCGCCGCGGTGGCCGCGACTTGCTCGGCGCGCTCGCGCCAGATGCGCACGCCCGCCTTCATGAAAAAATTCTGCGCTTGCTGCGCGGATGCGATATTCGCTTCCTTGGCCGCGAGAGCGAGGCGAAACTGCGTGCTCAAAAAAGATAGCGCCAGCGGCAGGTATTCGCCCTCGCGAACCAGCACGCCCACCGAGCGCAGCGCCGCCGCGCGGTTGCGCTTCCCCAGCGCCTGCACCAGCTCGAAAATCGTACTCTCTGCGGCATTCGGCACCAGCGCCCGGAGATCGTCCATGCTCACGCTGCGCTCGCTTCCGACAAACAGAGATAGCTTTTCGATCTCAAGGGCCAGGCGGCTGGCATCTCCGGCGGCGGCATCGAGCAGCGCCGCGAGTTCTCGGCCGCCCAGCTTAAGGCCGCTCTTCTTTGCCAGATCCTGGCACAAAAACCGGCTGGTTTCCGGCGTCAGACGACGGAATTCGACCACCGCCGGAATCGCCGCATAAAACTTCTCCACGCGTTCGAGCTTGGCGCGATCGTCGCCGGTAAAATCGTAGCGGCTGCAATCGAAAACCAGGACCGTACCGGGTACCGGCTGCTTCAGATAGGCAGCCAGCGCCGTGCCGGATGCTTCTGCCCCGCCTGCCTCGCTTTCAGTCATCCTGCGCGGCAGCGCTAGTTCGGCGCTCGAAACCCAGAGCAGCCGCTCGGTTGCAAACAGAGAAAGCGATCGCGCGTCGTCCAGAACTTCCGCGAACGTTGCGTTCTCCAGGTCGGTTTGCGTCAGACCGGCTTGCCCATCCGCTCCCAGAACGCGCTCGATCAGCGCTTGTTTGCACATGCGGCGCCGGTAGGCCTCGGGGCCAAGGAACAGGTAAACCGGGGCCGGCGGTTGTTTTGCGATCCGGGCGAGGAATTGCTCGGGAGTCATGCCTCAAAAATCCTCAAGGATGCTGCTGACGAGATCGCGCGCCAGATGGCGATCCAGCCGCATCAGAGCCGGGCCGCTTTCGTCGAAGTACTGATGCGGGTCGTTGGCATAGGCATAATTCTCGTGATAGACAGCATTCTTGGTCGAATACAGCACGCGCCCGGTGCCGCGTTGCACCAGTTTCATGGTCACAAACACCAGAATCTGCGCGCTGCTCGGACTTCCCGAAGCGGGATCGAAAATGGCCGGCGCCTCGACGATATTGTTGATGCTCCCGTCCAGCACCGCATCGGCATCGGCCGGATTATTCACGATGCGGTAGTGCGTTCGCGCCAGAAATTGGCGGCCGATCGCCTCGGGCAGCGCGTCGGTCAGCTTGTAATGAGTCGTGGCGTTCTGAAACGCCGGAATGGCGATGGTTTGAATGCCTTTGGGGATCAGGACGGCTTTTCCGCCCACGCGATAGCCACAGGAAACCAGCAGGAGTGCGGCTGCCAGTGCCAGTAGCGGCGCAAATTTCATCTTCGCTTCAACCCCGCAATGGAATCCGCAGCCGCGTCGGCTATCAGGCGCAAGTTGTCACCGACGATCCAGAACCAGCCGGCGCGCGAATGGTTGGGGTCGGCGCGAATATCCCCCGCGATCAGGCCGCTTTGGCTCACCGCGCCGGCACTGTGCGGCGCTTCCTCATCGGCGGCACGAATTTCGATCTGCGCCGAAGCCAGAGCCTGCTCAAGATCAGCGGGCCGCACCTCGGCCTCGAACTCGGCCCAGAGCGAAATGCTGTAACCATGAAACACCGGCGCTTGAATCAGGCGTAAGGACGGCATCGGCACCGGCACTCCGTTGCTCAGCCGGCTCAACAGCGCCGCCGTATGCCGCTCGATGCGCTGCTCGAACGCCGAAAGCTTTTCCGGTGCATCTTCGCCGTATTGCGCGAGCAGATTGAAGCTGAGCTGCGCGTCGAAGATGCTGGTCTCCAGCGGCTTGAAGGAAAGCAGAGCGGAAACCTGCTGGTGCAGTTCGGTAAGCCCGCGTTTGCCGCGCTCGCTGGCCGGCTCGAAGATATGCGCGATCGCCCGGCGCATCTGCCGGTGGCGGGAGAGCCGGGTCAGCACCAAGGCCAGCGCGCTCGCGGCCGGATGCGCCATCACGAGCAACCAGCTCGTGGCCGGTCCCGGGGTTTCGACGATGGGCGCGGAGATGCGCGCTTCCGGCGCCTGGTCCAGATATCCCGTGCAGTCGATCACGGAAGGCCGCCCGCCGCCGGCCTTGGCGATCTCATACGCTTTGAGAGCGCCTGCTTCCGAACCCGCGACGATCAGCACATCGCAGTCTTCGATTGTGCGGGTTTGGAGGGGCTCGAAATAAACCGCCTCGCCCTCCTGCTCGCCGAAATTGCCTTCGCCGTTCGCGCCAAAAGCGGAGATAGACACCCCGCTTCCGCGGCTTTCGAGCACCTCCTGCACCTCACGGCCAAGCAGGGTGTCCGCCCCAATCAGGGCCGCCTTCGCTGTTTTTATATTCGATTCTTCTTTAGCCAACCTGATGCTCCGGCAGACGCGCCGCTTCCCGCGGTTTCCTGTGTCTGCGAATGAAACTTCCGATGCGGATGCAAATGCCGCTAGCCACGTACGCACAGGCCATCGCCAGCAGCATCGGCTGCGCCCAATTCCAGATGAGGAACGCTACTCCGCCAATCACAACCACGATCAGCGGCGTGTGCGGTTTCGAGATGCCGATGTGCTTGAAGCTGGGATATCGCCAGGTGCTCACCATCAGCAGCGACACGATTCCCACCCCGCACATCCACATGATCGCCAGAGGGAAAGAACGTACCGGCGAGCCGTCCATCATGTAGACGACCGCCCCGATGAATAGCGCGCCGGCCGGGATCGGCATTCCGGCGAAATACTTCCGCTCCAGGCGCAGCGCACTGTTCGCCGCGGGATTCGCCTGCACGTTGAAGCGCGCCAGGCGCACCGTACCGCATAACAGATAGAAGAATGCGACCACATAGCCGACGCGGGTGAGATGCCCCGGCAGCGTGTGATCCGGGGTAGAGGCAAACAGCATGCCCCAGGTCAGCGCCAGTACCGCCGGCGCGAGGCCGAAGGTGATCGCATCGGCGAGGGAATCGAGCTCGCGTCCGAACGCGCTTGCCGTGTTGGTGAGCCGGGCGATGCCTCCATCGAGCGCGTCCAGAAACGCCGCGTACCCCAGCGCCTTGGCCGCGACCACGAAATGCGCGTTGGCGCCGTAATCGCCCGCGCCCGCCTGCAGCGCGCCTTGGAAGGCCTGGATGATGGCCACGAATCCGAGAAAAATATTTCCGCAAGTAAACAGCGTCGGGAGTGCATACGCCGCTCGCCGCGGCCTCTTGCGAACCCGCCCCGGCGCTGCCTGTGCTTCGCCGTTCAGAGTGCCTCCCCGTCTTCCCGGCGTGACTGGACCGCTTGCGCCAGAATGCTTCGGCCGCCCGCCACACGGTCACCGACCTTCACCGCCGGAACCCATTCGGGCCCGAAGAAAACGTCCACACGCGACCCGAATTTGATATACCCAATCCGTTCCGCCGCGGTCACCCGGTCACCCGGCCGCTTATAGCAAACAATCCGCCGTGCAATCAATCCGGCGATCTGCCGGCACACCACGCGCGAGCCGGTGCCTTCCACAACCAGCGTGTTCTGTTCGTTTTCGCTCGAGGCCGCTTCATGGCTCGCCACCAGAAACTTGCCTTTCCGGTACACCACTTCGGTCACTTGGCCCGGAATCGGGGTGCGATTCACATGCACATTGAAGATGTTCAGAAAAATACTAATGCGCGTCTCGCCTGCTCCCATTTTTACCGCGACTACTTTGCCGTCGGCCGGCGACACCATCACGTTTCCCTCCGGCGCGGCGCGTTCCGGATCGCGAAAAAAATAAAGGCAGAACGCCGCCGCAATGTACAAAGGCGCGCCAGCCCAAGGTGTCAGGAAATAGGAAAGCGCAAGTCCGGCCAGCGTCAGGCCACACGCGTAGTAGATGCCGTCAGAAACAATCCGCAAAATAGTATTTTCTCATGCGGGTAATGGTCGCTCGACCGCAATCAGAACCCCGAACGTGAGTGAGGGGAGCGTGCGCCCCCTTCCTGACGGTCGGGGTTCTGTTCTGCGCGCGTATGCTCCTCCAAACACCCCAGAGTGAACGCGCAGGGAAATGGCGCGGCGCCTCTCGGGTGAAGGCCGTCGAAAAATACGAACATCCGATTCGGATCGGTCTCGCTGTATTGGAAAGAAGGCGTCCCGGGGCCGCTGTGCCAGCCGCGATCTTCCGCCGTCATGATCTGTACCGGCTCGCTCCAGCACCCCTTGGTAGAACGTACAGGTTCGCTCGATGTCCTCCATGGTCAGCACAAGATGATCGATGCGTTCAATTTTCATCCGTTCGCCCTAATCTCAAGGTTAGCGGGGCGAGGCAATAACTCTCCGGCTTCCGCCACAGCGGGCGAGACGCCCAGCTTCTCCGGGATGCGTTCGCGAATCCAGAGCAGGAAGGCGACGACTAATAAGATGTTGCCCCAGAAGTCTGCCCCATAGCTGAGCAGGAGGCGCTGCCAGGGGAGGTATTGCAGCAGGGCTTGGCCGAAAGAGATGGCGCAGGCGGCGAGGAACAGGCAGTTCGCCCAGAGAATAGCAGGGCTCACTCCCGCCGCGGGCTTCAGCTCTAGCTCATTCAGTCTAAAATCGCCCGACCGTGGGGCAGGCTTTCTAGCCTGCGGAGGGCTTTCAGCCCGACTGCTCTTCCTTAAGTAAAGGGCATAGGGCTTCAGCCCGCCTCCCAGGGTGAACAGGCAAGCTGCCGTAATCGCAGCCGGGGCGAGAGAGATCAGGCCGCTTTTCACGGCGAAGGGTTCCAGCAGCGAATAGACCACAAAGGCCAAACCATCCCAGGCCCAGAGTTGGCGCGCTTTGGCGCGTAGCGCGCCGATCGCAAAGCAGACGTACGCAATGGTGTTGACCACCATCCAAAGCCGGACCGCTGTTTTGGGCGAAAGCGAGAGGACGTTGATATGCGGGAAATAGCTCAAGGCCGGATTCACCGGCGTGAAGTACCGCAGAAAGATGCCGCGCAAAGATTGGCCTGGAAAGTAATAGAGTTCCGAGTAAGTGTCGCCGACGCGGCTGACCGCGAGATACCAGTCATGCAAAAGCGTTTCGTAACCGGAGGGACCAAAGATAAGAAGCGGGAAGGCCCAAAGCGCCGCAAGCCAGCCGGCAAACCAGCCGGCCGAGCGGATGCGCTGCCGGTGGAGCAGCAGCGGCAGGAAAAGGAT
>JBOGMI010000640.1:0-16671 GCA_050746645.1 Bryobacteraceae bacterium
GGCCGCTTCATCGGAATACGGTCGCTCAGATAGGCCACCCACTCGGCATCTTCGTACATCACCTTGTTCTGCTCGGTGCGAAACCATCCGGGCGCCAGGACATTTACGGTTACGCCGAAGCGGCCCCAATCGTCGGCGAGGCTCTGCGTGAGCTGCTTAATGCCGCCGCGGCTGGCTCCGTAAGCCGCAAGCCCGGCATATCCGTTCACGCTGGTTACCGAACCGATATTGACGATTCGGCCGTAGCCGCGATCGACCATCCCGCGCCCCACCGCTTGCGCAACAAAAAACGCTCCGCGCAGATTGGTATCGAGAATGGCGTTCCAATCGTCCCAGGTGACCTCGAGCGATGGCTTGCGAATGTTCATACCGGCGTTGTTCACCAAAATGTCGATGCGGCCGAACGCTTTTTCCGCCCCGTCCGCCATCGCCCGAATGCTCTCCAAGCTGCGCACATCCAGTTCGAGCGAAAGCGCTCGCCGCCCGAGTGCTTCAATCTCCTTTTGAAAGGGCGCCAGGGTCTCCTTGTGCCGGCTTGTAAGCACCAAATCCGCCCCGGCACGCGCCAGCGCGCGCGCAAAGTACTGTCCCAATCCGCGGCTGGTTCCCGTCACAATGGCTACTCGGCCTGTCAAATCGAAAAGCGTATCGCTCATGGCTGTGATTCTACGTGAGCTTTTCAAGGGAGGGAGTCTCGACGCCCACGATCTTTCTGAGCAACCCTCAGTGTCCGACGAAACTCCAGCCTACTGACACGGAATACTCCGGCGCCCAGTCGCTCTTGAACTGGAAGAAATTATGCACCCAGTGCAGGTCGACTTGCGGCCGGATAAAGATATGCGGCGTTGCGTAGAAGCGCACCCCGGCCCCGAAGTGAACCTGGAAATGATTGGAACTCTCCAGATACTCGTTCGCCGAACTGCAACCGGCAAACTGATCGCAATAAGACTGGGGGTAATAGAACTTCACATTTACGCCGCCGAGACCGGCTTGCAGTTCCGGCTGGATGCGGCCCTTGCCGGGCGCCCAAATGCCATTGAAGTCCCAGAAAGTGGGCTTTATTTTGAGCCCGGCATAATCCTGCTGGCCGAAGCGGAAATCGGTTTCGCCGCCGATGCCGAAGCCGTCAAACAACAGGATGTCCGCGCCGACTTTCCCAAAGGTGCCACCTAGCGCCGTCGTGTTTGCAGAAGGCAGACCCAAAGAAGCACCGAGATTCTGATTCGTCGAGCCGTCGCGCACGGTGCCGAGGCCGAAAAACACGCCCAGATCGCTTTGCGCCTGCGCCATCGTGCCCGTGAAGCCGAACACAATCAGCAAAGGCATGTATCCGCAGAAAGTTTTAAGCAACGGTCTCCTCCAATAGTTCGTAAATGTAAACAACTGCGCGTCTCTCACGAAGCTTAAGACGTGCGGACCGGGACTAGCGGTTTCAGGCGAGGGCCGGATCGATGCGGTTCGGATCGATGCCCAATTCGCCGATGGCCTGCTTGGCGCGAGCCGGATCGAAGCGCCGCCAATGAGCCAGACGCGCCAGCGCAGCGGCGGCGATGTTCGCCGCATCTACTTCGAAGAAGCGCCGCAAATGCTCACGATTGTCGCTGCGGCCGAAGCCGTCGGTGCCGAGAGCGGTTAATGTTCCGGGCAGCCAGGGCGCAATCTGATCGGCATAGATCTTCATGTAATCGCTCGCGGCAACGATAGGCATATCGATCTTGCCGAGAACCTCTAGCAGATACGGCTTACGTTCGGGCTCGCCGGGATGCAGCCGATTCCAACGCTCGGCCTGCAGCGCGTCTCGCCGCAGCTCGGTATAACTCGTAACGCTCCACACATCGGCGCCCACGCTATATTTTTCGGCGAGCAGTTGCTGCGCCTTTAGCGCTTCGTTCAGAATCGGGCCGCTGCCGAAAAGCGTCACTTGCGCCGAACCCTGTTGAGATGCTCGATAGAGATACATGCCGCGGAGCACGCCTTCGCGCAGGTTTGGCGTATCCGGCATCGGCGGCTGGACGTAATTTTCGTTGTACACCGTGAGGTAGTAAAAGTGATCCTCGTTGTTCTCGTACATGCGCCGGATGCCGTCCTGCACAATGATGGCGATCTCGTAGGCATAGGCCGGATCGTAGGCGATGCACGTCGGAACCACGCTGTACAAAATGTGGCTGTGTCCGTCGTCGTGCTGCAAGCCTTCGCCAAGCAGCGTCGTGCGCCCGGCAGTACCGCCGATCAGAAAGCCCTTGGTGCGCGAATCCGCCGCGGCCCAAATCAGGTCGCCCACGCGCTGAAAGCCGAACATCGAGTAATAAATGAAAAACGGAATCGCGGGCACCCCGACGTTTGCGTAGGCGGTGCCGGCGGCGGTGAAGGAAGCTGCGCTTCCCGCTTCCGTAATCCCTTCTTCCAGGATTTGGCCGTTTTTCGCCTCTTTGTAATACATCACGACGTCGCTGTCCACGGGCCGGTAAAGCTGGCCCTCGCTCGCGTAGATACCATATCCGCGGAATAACGAGTCCATGCCAAAGGTGCGTGCTTCGTCGGGAATGATGGGCACGATGTACTTACCCAGCTCCGGCATTTTCAGCAGCGCCTTTAGAATCGAGACGAAACCGGTGGTCGTGGAGGCTCCGCGGCCGCGCGAACCGCCGAGCGCTTCGCCAAAGGCTTCAAGGGGCGGCGCTTTTAGCCCGGTAGGCTTAGGCGCGCGCGCTGGCATGTATCCCCCCAGCGCTTCTCTCCGCTGCCGCAGATACTTCATCTCCGGGCTATCTTCGGAAGGCTTTACAAATGAGATGGAGCTGATCGTTTCTTTCGGCAGCTTCAGGTCGAAGCGCTCTGCAAGGTAAGTCAATTCCTGCTCGTTCAGCTTCTTCTGCTGGTGCGTAATGTTCTTGCCTTCGCCCGCTTCGCCCAAGCCGTAGCCCTTGACGGTCTTCGCCAGAATGACCGTGGGCTGGCCCTTGTGCTCGAAGGCGCGCTTGTAAGCGTTGTAGACTTTTACCGGATCGTGGCCGCCGCGCGGCAGCTTGGCAAGCTGCTCGTCGGTCATGTCTTCGACCAGCTTTAAGAGCTCGGGATACTTGCCGAAAAACTCCTTGCGCACATAAGCGCCGCCGCGAGCTTTGTAGTTTTGATATTCGCCATCGACGCACTCTTCCATGCGTTTGAGCAGCAAGCCGGAGGCGTCGCGCGCAAATAGATCATCCCAGGCGCCGCCCCACAAAACCTTGATGACGTTCCAGCCTGAGCCGCGGTAGACGCCTTCCAACTCCTGGACGATGCTGCTGTTCCCGCGCACCGGCCCGTCGAGCCGCTGCAGATTGCAATTGACTATGAAAATCAGGTTGTCGAGATCTTCGCGAGCCGCGATGCGCAGCGCGCCGGTAGATTCGGGCTCGTCCATCTCGCCGTCGCCTAGAAACGCCCAAACTTTCCGATCGGTTTTGGGAATGATGCCGCGATTTTCCAGATAGCGCAGAAACCGCGCCTGGTAAATGGAATTGATGGGAGCGATGCCCATCGAAACCGTCGGAAACTGCCACAAGCCCGGCATCAGCCAGGGATGCGGGTAGGACGACAAGCCTGGGGTGTCGCGAACCTCGTGGCGGAAATTCAGCAGATGCTGTTCGCTGAGCCGCCCTTCCATAAAGGCCCGCGCATACACTCCAGGCGAGGCATGGCCCTGGTAATACACCAGATCGCCGGGCTGGCCGTCAATCGTGGCGCGGAAAAAATGATTGAACCCGACCTCGCTCAGCGTCGCCAGCGAGGCGTAGGTGGAGATATGGCCCCCGATGTTGTCATCATGCTTGTTCTGGTGCACCACCATGGCCGCGGCATTCCACCTCAGCAGGCTCTTGATGCGCCTCTCCAAGGCGCGATCGCCCGGATAGGCTGCCTCCTCGTGCGCCGGAATCGTGTTCAGATACGGCGTCGTCGTCTTGATTGGCGCGGAAACACCGAAATTTCCCGCGCGCTCCAGCAGCCGCTCGATCAGGTAGGCGGCCCGGTCGGGCCCTACCTCGTCGACGACCTGCTCCAGAGCTTCCAGCCACTCAGAGGTTTCCTGTGGGTTCAGGTCCGTCTGGCGTTCTTCTTTGGTCTTAAGCATAGTTCTAGTTATAAATTGCTTGTCCGGCAGCGCCTGGCCGTTCGCCAGGCCACAGAAAAGCAGGCTTACGAAACGATTATCGCCTATCGCTTGCTTTTCCCGCTCATGTCAGGCAATCTAAAAGGTTTTCGGGGAACTACTTTTCTCATGAAGGTGCGAGTCCTGTTTCACGACCACTGCTTCGACGGAGCGGCGGCCGCCGCGTTCGTCACGCGATTCCTGGAGGGCAAGTTCTACCCAGGCGCGGATTTTTCCTATACCGGCCTGGCGCATCGCGCGGACCAGTTGTTCGAGGATAGCCTGTTCGACGGCGACATCAACGCCATCGTGGATTTCAAGTATTCGACGAATCCGAACGTCACCTGGTGGTTCGATCACCACCAGAGCGCGTTTTTGACTCCGGAGGATGCCGAGCACTTCCGCCGCGACACTTCCGGCAGAAAGTTTCTCGACCCCAGTTTCCGCTCCTGCACCAAGTTCATCGCCACGCTGGTCGGCAAGCGATTCGGCTTCGAGGCGCCGGATCTGGAAGAGCTGGTCACCTGGGCCGATATCGTCGACGGCGCCCTGTTTGAGAGCGCGCAGGCCGCGGTAGACATGGCAGCGCCTGCGCTCAAACTGACCCTGGTGATCGAAGGCAGCGAGGGACCGCAGCTTGTGCAAAAAATTCTTCGCAAAATGCAGCGCGAGCCGCTGGCGCAAATCATCCGCGATCCCGAGATCTGCGCCGAATACGTGCGCCTGCGCGAACAGCATGTCCGCAACATTGACGTGATCCGGAAAGAAGGCTCGTGCGACCGCGGCGTCATCTATTTCGATCTGGTCGACTACGGCGTCGAAGGCTACAACAAGTTCATTCCTTATTATCTGTTCCCCAATTCCGCCTACACGGTTTCGGTATCGACCTCGAGCTTTCGTACAAAAGTTTCAGTAGGATCGAATCCCTGGGTGCGCGAGCCACTCCGGCACAATCTGGCGACGATCTGCGAGCGCTACGGCGGCGGCGGCCACCCCAAGGTCGGCGCCATCAGCTTCCCTATCGGCGCGGTCGCCGAGGCGCGCAAAGCCGCCGCCGAGATCCGCGAAGAGCTGAAGGGCTAGTCATGGAATTTCGCAAACACATCGCCGCTGCGCACGAGCATCTGCTCGCGGTTTCGGCGCTGGGTACAGACCGCCCGATTCGAGAGGGAGGCTGGTCCCGCAAGGAAATTCTCGGGCACCTGATCGACTCAGCCCTCAATAATCATCAGCGATTCGTTCGTGCCTCGCTCGATGGGAGCTACGAAGGTCCCTCTTACGATCAGAAAGGTTGGGTCGCAATGCATGGCTATCACTCAATGGAATGGCCCACATTGCTTCAACACTGGCGATTGCAAAACGACCTTTTGGCCGAGGTCGTGGAGCGCATTCCCGAAACCCGCTTATCCGCCCAGTGCCGTGTGGGAGGCGGCGATCCGGTTACTTTGCGCTTTCTTATCGAAGACTATGTCGCCCATCTTGATGGCCATGTGAAACAGATCGTCTCATAACCAGTGGGGTCGGTTTGTAAACCCGCCTGCTCTCCGCCGCCTCACTTCGATTCCAAAGCGGCAAGCAGCGATGCAGTTTCACGGCGAGTTTTCCGCCAAGACTCGAAATCGGATAATAGTTCTTCTTCCGTTCCCCCGTTGTTTTTGATCTGCCGCGCGATCTCGGCGCTCAATCTTTCAAAGAGCTCGCGTTTCATCTCGATCGGGAGCGTGCCCTCCGGCGACGGAAAAAAGACGCCTGCGATTCGCCCACGCCGAGTAATCAGGGCAGGCTCCTTGGACTTCAACAGTCCGGTTGCGTTGTCACGGAATTCACGAACCGTGCTGATCAGCATGTGACCACTCGTGTGGTCATTTTATCTCATAGTCACATGTGGCGGATCTTCCGTTGTTGCTGCGCGAAGAGCTGAAGGGCTAGTTATAAGCCGTGGGGCGGGTTGGCAACCCGCGGCGGACTGGTAGTCCGCCCTGCGCTGGACCACAGAAATTCCTCAGGCGAAGCCGCAAGCCCGGCACGTACCGGGTTCATTTCGATATAATACGCAATCCGTTGAAATTCACGGTCGTCGCGCACTAGCCGATCATAGCTCTCGTCCTGCCAAAAGGGTTGTCCGCCTCGACTTAGAATCCGGTTGCCCTGCCGCGCTGTAAATCTTTTTAGAGATTGCATAAGCTTTGGAATATCGACCAGCGGTGTTATGAGCAGATGAACATGATTGGGCATTACGGTGTAGGAGTGCAGTCTGTAATGCTGTTGCCATTCGCGGTACTCGATGGCATCCACCACCATATGGGCGATCTCCGGCATGCGAAGGAACAGCGGGCCAGTGGATTCGCTGTCCAGAATACGATTCATCGCGACAAAAGCCTGCCCGGAAGGGAGCGTCGCGGAGAACTTACGGTTTCCCGGCAAGCTGCCATGCAAGCGCCAAGTGATGAATATCGGTGCGCCGACGCAGTGATAGTGCGGTAGACGGCGGCGATAGAAAGCGGTCACGGAAAGGAGTGGGGAAATTGCACCCACTATCTCGGAGAACCGCACCGGGCCGATTGCCAATCGGCCGCGGGTTGCCAACCCGCCCCACTCAATTCCTCAGATCCATCCCAAGTTGAATCAGCTCTGCTTCCTCGCTAGTGTAGGAAAAGGTCTTGCTACGTGAGCGCGGATACCGGCTTTTTCATTCCCCACCTGCCCGCCATTCTGCTTGCGGCAACCCCCACCAGCCTCAGCCTTCCGCTGCTCCTGCTGCTGATATTCGGCGTCGCGAAATTGTTCGCCAACATCTGCGAGCGTTTTGGCCAGCCCGGCATCGTTGGCGAAATTCTCGCGGGCGTTGTTCTGGGACCGAGCGTCCTCAACTGGGTGCAACCGGACCACCTCCTCAGCGCGCTGGCGGAAATGGGCGTACTGTTCCTGCTTTTCCGTGTTGGCTTGGAGGTGAAGGCGTCCGATCTGATGCGCGTAGGCGGCACGGCTCTACTGGTGGCGTGCGTCGGAGTGGCTCTTCCTTTCGCAGCAGGATGGGCCATTATGGCCGCCGCCGGGGCCTCCAACGTGGAAACCATTTTTGTGGGAGCCGCTCTCACCGCCACCAGCGTGGGAATTACCGCCCAGGTACTTGCCTCCAGGGGATGGCTACAAGCACGCGCCAGTCAGGTTATTCTAGCCGCCGCCGTGATCGACGATATCCTCGGGCTGCTGATCCTCTCGCTCGTGAGCAGTGTCGCCGAAGGCCACGTGAATCTGGAGGCCCTGGCGACCACCGGCGTGATCGCGTTCGGGTTCATGATCTTAGTGGCCAAGTATGGCGCACGCACGATGCAGCGCGTCATCCCGCGGGTCGAGCGCAGACTCAAAGTGCAGGAAGGGCAGTTCACGCTCGCCATGGTGCTGCTCTTCGCGCTGGCTCTGCTAGCCGTATACGCCGGAGTGGCGGCAATCGTCGGCGCCTTTCTGGCCGGCATGGCGCTCTCCGAAGCGGTCACCCCCCGCGTTCACGATCTGACCCACGGCGTCACCGAGCTTCTGCTTCCGTTCTTTCTCGCGGGTATCGGCTTGCACGTTCAACTTTCGGTTTTCTCGGATCGGCCTACTCTGGAACTGGCGGTGGCGGTCTGCGTCCTGGCCATCGTAACCAAACTGATCGCCTGCGGATTGGCCGCTTTCCGGCTGGGCCGCGGCGATATGCTGCGCGTAGGCGTGGGGATGATTCCCCGCGGCGAGGTGGGCATGGTCGTGGCACAAATTGGCTTGTCGCTCGGCGTAGTCGAGGAGAGAGTTTACGCAATCGTCGTCCTTATGGCGATCGTCACCACCCTGGTCGCGCCGCCGCTGCTCAAGATTGCTTATCGCAGCTCCCGTCCCGGTATTCCCGAACAGAAGTTCACGCTGGCTTAAGGATTGAGAAAACATTGGCCAACCAAGTGCGCCTCAGACCTAACCCCGGAATTTGAGGCTTCGTGATCCAGCAGCCAGCGCTTGCGCGTGAGTCCGCCGCCATAGCCGGTTAACGCACCGGCGGCTCCAATCACCCGGTGGCAAGGGACGACAATACCGATGGGATTCGCCCCGTTGGCGAGGCCGACCGCTCTCACGGCTTTAGGCCGCCCAAGCCTTGCGGCCAAGCTCCCATATGTGGTGACGCGACCGGCGGGAATTTCGCGCAGCGCTTTCCAGACTTCGCGTTGAAACGGAGTGCCGCCGCTTTCCACGCGGAGTTTGTCAATCGCGGCAAGCTCGCCGTCAAAGTAGGTCTCCAGCGCGCGGCGAGCATCGGAGGCATCGGATCGCGGCTGAAGTTGGAACTGCCCCTGGCCGTAATGAAGGCGCAAGAGCCGCTGCATGCGCTCTATGTGGTCTTCCCAATCGAGGGCGCGTACGTTGTCCTGGCCGTCGGTTGCCAGAAGCATCGTTCCGGTCGGTGTTTCCACGCGTTCAAGAAAAAGTCTCATAGCTAAAACTTATCCTTATCCTTCGAAACAACGCTCGCGGGTTTCGGACGCGAAAGTGCAACCCTTCGAAGGTTCCTCATAGCGCGCGGCACAGACGACCCGTTTTGAAACGGCGTCGAGTACACGGCCACCAATCCGGCGCGGTGGGAAGGGCAATAGCGATGAGAGAAAATCAAAGGCTTGCACATCGTTGATATCCATCCGCAACGGTTGTTCGGGCCGTGGACAGCCGGTTTCGCGCTCGACCGGCACACATCAAGCAGCGTCTATGTTGGCGACAACGCATATGGGAAACCCATCTTCGAAACGGAGCGGTCACCGGTGGGTGAATTGCTGTACAAGCTGAAATATCGCCACGACAAGAGCGTCATTGAGCCGCTTGCCGACACCGTCGCAGATTTTTTGCTGAACAGGTGGCGTTTGTCGATTGACGCAATTATTCCTGTTCCCCCTTCCAACTTCCGAGCCGTTCAGCCTGTCATGGTTGTTGCTGACGCCCTAGCCGCGGGGATCGGCGTTCCGGTGTGCAACGACTGTTTGAAGAAAGTGAAAAAAACGCCTCAATTGAAGGACATGGCCGACTACAATAGTAGGAAGGAAGCGCTTGGAGGCGCTTTCATTGTGGCCCCTGAATTGACGACCGGGAAAAAGCTTCTATTGTTTGATGATCTTCACGGTTCCGGCGCGACAACGGCACACATTGTAGAAGTTTTGAAAGACCCCGGCGGCGCGAACGCAGTTTTCCTTCTGACCCTCACGAAGAAATCAACATGAATGTTTTCATCGGCGGCTCACGCGCAGTCTCCAATCTAAACGCCACCATCCGAGCGCGGTTGGACGATCTTATGAAGCGCGGTTGCACCATCTTTATCGGTGATGCGAACGGTGCGGATAAGGCCGTGCAAGGGTATCTGGCGAAACAACAATATCCGAAGGTTGTTGTGTTCTGCATGGAAGAATGCCGCAACAACGTCGGCAATTGGCCGACGCGCCAAATTGCGCCGCCACACGAACGGCGCGGCGGCTTCAGCTATTACTCCGCCAAGGATATAGTTATGTCGAGAGAGGCTCAGTGCGGTGTGATGTTGTGGGACGCGAAAAGCAAAGGCACTCTTCAAAACATGCTTAACCTGGTCGAAGCCGGAAAGCGCACGTTGGTCTATTTCGTGCCGACGAAAGATTTTCACGTTCTCGCCAACCGCGATGATTTGCAGACGTTATTTACCCGTTGCGACAGGCGTTACCTCGACAGCGCCGCACGAGGGCTTGGCCTGAAGTCGCCTTTAATGCAGCACCATCTACAAGCGCCATCACAGTAACTCGGCTTTTGTTGCTTCGCCTTATTTTGCCGCCCTATTTTAAGGTGTCCGTCAAGTAGGAGTTGAGCGCCGATACGACAGCGTGCATAATCTGTGGCCTTGCGGCTCCGGGATCTCATTCACGTCCGAAAACCGCCAGCCCAGCCCCGCAACGGAGCGACAATAGGGCTTGGACCTCGATCACGAAGCTTGCTACCGTGCCCTTTCCGCCCGCGACCCGCGCTTCGACGGCCGCTTCTTCACTGCGGTTAAGACCACGAGGATTTATTGCCGTCCCATCTGCCCGGCACGCACGCCACGGCGCGAGAACACCGTTTTCTATCGGACTGCGGCCGCGGCCCAGGAAGCCGGTTTTCGGCCATGCCTGCGCTGCCGGCCCGAAAGCGCACCCGACCTTGGCGCTTGGCGCGGTTCATCGAATACGGTTCCCCGGGCGCTCTTGCTCATCGAAATGGGAGCGCTGGACGCGGCAGACGTCGAAGCTCTGGCCGGTCGCCTGGGCGTTGGCGAACGGCACCTCCGCCGCTTGTTTCGCCAACACCTGGGCGCCTCTCCTCTAGCGGTCGCTCAGACCCGCAGAGTTCTCCTTGCCCAGCAGCTCATCCACGAGACCTCCCTGCCGATGACCGAGATCGCCATGGCGGCGGGATTCGGCAGCTTGCGCAGGTTCAACGAAACGTTCCTGGCGCTCTTTCAGCGCCCGCCCACAGCGTTGCGCCGCTCCGCCGGCGATGATCTCCCGGCCGGCCCACCGGGCGAGGTCGCCCTGCTATTGCGCTATCGGCCGCCTTATGACTGGGAGGCCATGCTGAAGTTCCTGTGCGCCCGTGCCATCGCAGGAGTCGAAACTGTGGAAGGCAGCGTTTATCGGCGCACCGTCGATTTCGATGGCCTGCACGGGGTTATCTCCGTGCAGCCTGGTGAAGGGAACGCTCTGGGAGTGGTGGTCCGTTTTCCGAAGCTCTCGCTGCTTCCCAAGATCGTCGCCCGCCTGCGGCGCCTTTTCGACCTGTCCGCCGATCCGGGTGCTATTGCACTGCAACTGAGTAAGGATCCCGCGCTGGCCCCGCTGATCGCGACACGTCCCGGTCTGCGCGTGCCGGGCGCCTGGGATGGATTTGAATTCGCGGTGCGTGTCGTGCTGGGCCAGCAGATCGCGGTTCCAGCCGCTGCCGCCTTGGCCGGCAAGCTGGTAGCACGCTTCGGAGAAAAGCTGAAAGGTGCAGACCCGATCCTCACCCATGTGTTTCCAAAACCTGAGGCATTGGCGCAGGAGGATTTATCGATGCTGGGCGTGCCGCGCAGCCGTGCCCGGACACTTTCAGCCATTGCCGCGGCGGTTATCGCCGACCCGCAGATCTACTCTGCGGGCCGCAGTCTCGAAGCGACCGTTGCCCGGCTTCGTAGGCTGCCCGGAGTGGGCGAGTGGACGGCTCACTATGTCGCCATGCGGCAATTGCGCGAGCCGGATACTTTTCCCGCCGCCGACATCGGTTTGCTGCGCGCACTGGCCGATCGGAATGGCCGGCGGCCAACTGCAAAACAGCTTTCGGAACGTGCCGAATCCTGGCGTCCGTGGCGTGCCTACGCCGCCCAGCATCTTTGGACCGCCACGTGAGACATTACACAAGTGTGAAAAATGCCGCCCCGGACAAGAAACGTCCGGAGCGGCTGAGGGAAAAATCGATTGAGGAACAGAAGCTAACGGCGGCCGCGGTGTCCTCCCCGGTGGTCGGGACCGCGGGAATGGGAGCCGCCGCGATGCTGTCGGGCGTGCCGATGTTCGGGTGAGCCGAAGCGATGCCAGCCGCTGTCGGGGTTGCGGCGAATTCTCTGATGCAACGAATCCCCTGCTCCCGGATCGCCAAATCTCTGCCAGCCGCCGCGGTTCCCTTTGCGGCCCCGATGGGAATCATGATCGGGCGGAGGACGGTGGTCTCGCTGCACGTAAAAGCTGCCGGGCGGTGAAATGCGGTAGGCGCCTCGCTGGGCGAACAAGAGCGGTACGCTTGCGGCCAGCAAGGCGGCCATCAGGAAGCCCTGGAGTAATTTGTGACGCATGGGCTGCCGGAGTGATTACACGTAGTTGGCCAAACCCCTCCCTAACGGTCGGAGCTCAGTATGTGCAGGTAAATACAATCGGCGAAGTGGCCCCTAGCTGGCTGAAAACCACCAGCAGGGCGCGTATTCCACCGGCGCTTCAGAATGGAACGGTGAACTTAAACACCGATCCGCCCGCGCCTTCGCTTTCGACCCAGATCCGGCCGCCATGGGCCTGCACAATGCGGCGGCACAGCGCCAGGCCGATGCCGTTGCCGGGGATATTCTTTCCGTGCAGGCGGCGGAACACCTCGAAGACCTGGGCATGATATTTCGGCGCGATGCCGGGACCGTTGTCGCGCACCGAAACGGTATAGCCGCTCTCATCCTCCTCGGCGGAAATCTCGATGCGCGGCGGCTCGTCTCCGCGAAATTTCAAAGCGTTGCTTAAGAGATTTTGGAAAAGCTGCACGAATTGCGATTCGTCAATGGAGGCTTGGGGAAGGTCCGGAACGACGATGTCTGCGCCGGTGTCGCGAATCTCGGTGGCCAGATTCGCCGCCGCCCACTGAACCACCACCGCCAGGCTCATCTGAATGCGCCGCGGCTTGGCGCTGGTGCGCGAATACGCCAACAGGCTGCCGATCAGTGAGTGCATGCGGTTCGCGCCTTCGAGGACGAACCCGGTCAGTTCGGCTGATTCGGGATCGTCGGCGTACTTGCGCTGGAGCAACTGCGTGTAGGCGGAAATCGCCCGCAGCGGTTCTTGTAAATCGTGGCTGGCAGCGTAGACGAACTGGTTCAGCTCGTCGCGGGCCACCTTTTCGGCTGCCGCTGCTTGCGTCAGTCTGGCGTCGCAATCGGCGAGCGCGCTTCTTAATTCTTCCTTTTCGTCCAGCGTGAGACTCTACCTCACGGATTAGTTTAGCGTTGAGCCGGAAGAGCGCGGAGTTCGACGGGACAGCCGCCCCTACCGTGCCGCTTCGATCAGTGCCGGTTCGCGGGCGGCCGGCTTCAGGCGCAAGGCGCTAATGCTGATGAGCGCTGCCAGATAGAGCAGGCCGCCGATGATCAGCGTCGTTTCCAGGCCGGTATAGATCGCCAGGAACATGGCCGCGGCCGAACCCATCACACTCGAAGCCGCATTGATGGCCCAGGCCCAGCGCACGGCGTGCGGGGCAAAACCTTCGAGCAGCGAGAGCGCGGTGGGAAATGGCATGCCCATGGCGAACGCAGGCGTACCGATCAGCACGATCGTGATCAGCACCTTCAGCGGAAACGGCAATCCGATGCCGCTTTCGGAGATGGGCGTGACGATCGCGGCAAGCACAATAATGGCCGCGGCGATGAGCAGCATGCAGCGCATCAGGCGGCCGGTATCGCCGCGAATCAGCCGCCTGCTGGCAAAACTGCCCAAGCCGCTTGCGAGCACCATGGAGAAAATGATGACGGTAATCGAATAGGTCGGATGCCCTAAGAACAGCACGAATTTCTGAATCAATGCGACTTGAATCAGGATGTAGCCGGCGCCGATGAAGAGAAAGAACAGTAAGGCCCTGAGGATACTCCGGTCGCGCGGCAGATAGTTGCCCAATACGAGCGGAGGCAGACACAGGATAATGATCGTCGCGAGAATACTGACGATCACGACCGCAAACAGGATCGGAATGGCGCTATTGATCTTATAATCCTCGCTGGCGCGCGAAGCGTGCAGCGCATAATTCCAAAGATCGCGCGGCTGCACGGTGTAAAAGAAGAAGGGCTTGTTATCGGTGACGGGCCTCACGTCGAAAGGATAGGAATCGTAAAACGTGTTGGGGTTGCTGGCCGTGAGTAGAGTCTTGAACGCGCTGGACCTGGCCGTGCCGGGATAATAGACCACTTCCATGCGCGTTTTGGCCGCGGCGCTTTGGACCAGAGCGATGTCGGAAGCGGAGAACGGATTGCGCGCGATCAGGATGGTGTCTTGCGCTCCCCAGTGGTCGAGCTGCTGCACGTTCTCGCGCAGCACCACGACGTTGCGGGCGGGATCGTTCTGGCCGACTTGTTTCAGCGCCGCCATGGCGAGCGAAACCACGCGCAGCGACTCGCGCGGAGGATGGAAGCCCCAGCGCGTAAACGACAGCAGGCCATCCGGCGTCAAATGCGTCAGATATTCATGAAAGGCTTCGGTGGTGTAGAGATTGTTTTCCGTTAGCGCGAAGGCGCCGGCGGCGGTCGAGGCCCAGGTATCGACCAGCGTCGCCTCCAGCACCTGATAATGCCGGTGCGTGCGGCGCACGAACGAGCGGCCGTCGTCGACGACGATTTTCACGCCGGGATGGAAGTACAGGCGATTGCTGAGTTTCGGAAACTTCTCGCGCATGATGACGTTGGCGATGATCGGATTGATCTCGACACCGGTCACGTTTTTGCTGCCCGAAGCCAAAGCGCGCGCGACGTCCCAGCCTCCGCCGGGGCCAATGACCAGCGTCTTTGCGCCCGGCCGCAGCACATACGCGATGCCGGGGCCATGATAGGCGAGATTGAATTTCTGCCGCGGAGTCAGATGTGCGAAATCGAAGCGGGCCACGCCGGTAGCGGCATCGGCATCGATGACGATGCTCTGTCTGCCACCCGGCGCGGGTTTCAGGGCGACGCGCGAAAAGCTATTCCATTTAACAAATTCTTCGTTCTTGAGGATCTTCCCTTTGGCGTATTTGACATCGATCAGAGAAGACTTGGAATTGTAAGTGATCAGCGCAACCAGCAAGATGCCGAGCAGAACCGCGCCGATACGGCCGCCCGAATCGCCCGCCAAATGAAACCAGATCGCCGCCGAGACTGCAAACACCACGCCCGCGACGATGATCGAATTGGGGCCGCCCACCCAGTTCAGCAGCGGGATCAGCGCCAGGCAGCCTCCGGCGGCGCCCGCGAGGTCGAAGAAGTAAGCGCGGTTGACACGCTCGATGGCTTCTTTGATGACCAACGATAGGATGGTGCCGGAAAGGAGAAACGGGATTGCTGCGACAAAATAACCGGCGATCAGTTCCCAGGCGCTCATGTGGCGCGCGCGGCTCAGCAGAAACCAGAGGCAAAAGACGATCACCGCGCCGTTGGCCGCGGCAAGTATGCCCAATTTGCGGAAAAGCGGTCCCCGCCAGCGGGCGACGACATAGGAAAACACGCCCCCCGCGCCCAGGCCGAACAGGGCGATGGAGATGGCGAGAAACGCAAAGTGGTAGTAGTAAACGACAGAAAAGACGCGCGTCAGGGCGAGTTCGAGCAGCAGCGTGGCTACGGAAGTGGCCGCGATGCCGAAATAGACCTGCGGCCAGTGCCGGCGACGGCCTGCCGCTTCCGGCGCGGTGGTCTCGGAGGGGGACAACTTCTTATGGTAATGGAAGGCGGGCATCGAAGCTAAAGCACGTGAACGACGAGTGATTTACAAAACCTGACGCTCGGCGTGAAATTGCGTTGCATCGGATCGATTCCCAAGGGCGCTGCGGAGAACAGGCGGGGACGGGAGCTATTTGTGGCGGTAGGTGATGCGCCCCTTGGTGAGGTCATAAGGGGACATTTCCAACGTAACGCGATCGCCGGCGAGCACGCGGATACGGTTGCGCCGCAGTTTTCCCGCCAGATGAGCGAGGACGGTGCGCTCCTGATCCAATTGCACGCTGAAAAGGCCGCTCGGAAATTTTTCCACGACTGTGCCGGTCACTTCAATACTGTCTTCTTTACTCATTCGCCTCTTAAGTTCGATAGTGGCCCACGAGCGGCGCCCGCGGGATCAGGTTCAACGCAAGTATAGCTCAAATGCGGCAGTTTCAGGCACAAATGCGCAGCAGAACCGCGGCCGTGAGGGAGCGGAGCCGATCCCTCCCTGACGGTCGTGGTTCTGAACGCTTGCCGGTGCGTTACGCTTGATTCGGGGCGCTTCCCCGCCCTGCATTTTCCCGAGATCGAAGCGAACCAGTGGCGAGCCCCGACAGCGAGTTTAGGAACAAGAATATTCTGATTACCGGCGCCGGCCGAGGCATCGGGAAGCGCCTTGCGCTCGGGTTTGCGGGACTCGGAGCGCGCATCGGCCTGCTGGGCCGCAACAAGGCAGAAATCGATCTGGCGCACATCGAAATTGAACAGGCGGGCGGGACGGCGCTGCGGTTGCGCGCCGATGTCACCAATCCCGAACAGTTGACGATTGCGGCCGATCGCGTCCGCGTCGTCTTTGGCTCGCCGGTGGACATTCTCATCTGCGCCGCCGCCACTGCCGGGCCGCTGCATGCTTTCCTGCAGGCGCCGCTGAAGGCATGGACCGAGGCGATTCAGGTCAATTTACTGGGCGTGGCCCACGCCTGCCGCGCCGTATTGCCGGCCATGGTGGAACACCGCTCGGGGAAAATACTGGCTCTGGTCTGCAATAGCGGCGAGCCTCCCAAGCTGCATTTCTCCGCCTACGAAACCTCGAAAACCGCCGTGGCGCGTTTTGTCGAGTCGCTGGCGGCAGAAATGGCCGATTACAACGTACAGATCAACTGTTTCGACCCGGGACCCGCTTACACAAACTTGACCGACGAGATTATCCGCGCCGAGCCGCGCTTGCAGTCCGCAGTCGTCGAAGCCGCCAAAGAGACGCGGCGCAGCGGGGGCATCTCCCCCGACCGGCAGCTCGAACTTGCGGCATTTCTGGCATCGGAACGCTCCAACCACATCGCCGGAAAACTCATCCACGTGA
>JBOGMI010000641.1:0-5294 GCA_050746645.1 Bryobacteraceae bacterium
AAACACAAGTGCTGGCAGCATCGGGATTGCAGCAACTACAAGCCCTCTTGCAATCACAACAACAACAACAATTGCAATCACAACTACCAGAAGGATTGCTGGAACAAGAACTACCAGCAGAAATGCCAAAACAATTACAACCACAATTGCCAGCAAAACAACTACCAGAGCAATTGCACGCGCAATGCTCAGTGGGCGTCCAATAACCAGAACTGCTACGGGCAGGGAGGTTACGGCCACTCGGGCTGGTAATGCTTCGTGGAATAGGCCTTTGGGCCTGTTCGTGCGCCACGCGGGCGCATGGCAGGCCAAAGGCCTATTCCACTTTTTCGAAAAAGCTCAAAGAGTTATCTCCCTGCCGAAGCACGCGCGTCTTGTGTAGAGATTCGTAATGGTCTTCTAGCGCAAGGCGCGATGCGTGCTGGGCGACGGCTAACCGGCAAGACGACCCGGAAAGCGCTGTGAGTGTTCGCGAGTATTCATCCGGAAGGCCGTAGGGCGGATCGAGGAAGGCAAGATCCGCCGGAAACCGAGACACCACTGCCGCTGCGCTGCCGCGCACCACGGCTGCCCTCGCGGCGAGGCCCAGGGTTTTCAGGTTTTCGCGAATCACGGCGATCGCGCGCGGGTTGTGTTCGAGCAGGATGGCGCGGGCGGCGCCGCGGCTCAGCGCTTCGATGGCAACCGCGCCCGAGCCGGCATAGGCGTCCAGAAACACCGCGCCTTCGATGCGCGGCACAAGGACGTTGAAGAGCGCCTCGCGCAAGCGGCCGGGCGTGGGGCGGACCGCGAGTCCGGGTACGCTCTTGAGCATCCGGCTGCGAAACTCGCCTGCGATCACCCGCATCTCAGCCCCAACTTAACGAACCGGCGCTTACGATCGCCGACATCCTGAAACCGAAGCCCCGAGCGTGAGCGAGGACTGCGCCAATATGGTCGCTTACGCTTCCGGCTCAGATTCGGCATTCTTGACCTCAGCCTACTTCCACCAATCCGTATTTGCGCTGCCAATGCTCCTGGATGTAGCGCACCGCATCGCGGATTTCGCTGGTGTGCACGCCTTCGATGAATCGCCGCGCTTCGCCGCGCGCCTGTTCCAAAATATCGGCGTCGCGCACCAGGTCGGCCAGGCGCAGCCCGGGAATGCCGCTCTGGCGCGTGCCGAATACCTCGCCCGGCCCGCGGAGTTTCAGGTCCATCTCGGCGATGTAAAAACCGTCGTTCGATTCGACCAGCGTGCGCATGCGCTCTCTCGCGATGTCGCTCAATTTGCCGGTCACCAGCACGCAGTAGCTTTGGTGCGCGCCGCGGCCGACA
Organism: Bryobacteraceae bacterium; assembly: GCA_050746645.1. Classification (GTDB taxonomy): domain Bacteria; phylum Acidobacteriota; class Terriglobia; order Bryobacterales; family Bryobacteraceae; genus Bog-105. The sequence continues at coordinate 1,318 of JBOGMI010000641.1, forward strand.
CGGCCGCGCAATTGGTGCATCTGCGCCAGGCCGAAACGCTCGGCCTGCTCGATAACCATGACCATCGCGTTCGGCACGTCCACGCCCACTTCGATGACGGTAGTCGTAACCAGAATTTTCGTCTCCGCATTGCGAAAAGCACGCATGGCCCGCTCTTTTTCTTCGGTGCTCAGGCGGCCGTGGAGCAGGCCAATAGGAAACTGTGGAAACACTACGCGCGAAAGATGCTGGTGCATGTTTTCCGCCGCTTTCAATGCCGCAGTTTCGCTCTCTTCGACAACGGGATAGACGACATAAGCCTGGCGCCCTTGTTCGATCTGCTGTCCGAGGAAGCTGTAGACGCCCTCGACGCGCGATTCCGGAACGTGCTTGGTGACGATGCTCTTGCGGCCGGGCGGCAGTTCGTCAATCGTCGAGACATCGAGGTCGCCATAGATCGTCATAGCGAGGGTGCGGGGAATCGGCGTTGCGGTCATCACCAGCACGTCCGGCTGCGGACCTTTCTTGAAGAGTTCGAGCCGCTGCCGCACGCCGAAGCGATGCTGTTCATCGACAATGGCAAGACCGAGTTTGGAAAATTCGACATCCTGCTGAATGAGAGCGTGCGTTCCGACGGCCATGTGAGCCATGCCGCCGGCGATGCTGTTTTTGATTTGCTGCTTTTCGCGGCCGCTCGAGGAGCCGGTAAGCAGCGTGACGATGTAGCCGAGCGGTTCGAGCAAGCGGCGGAAGTAGGCGTAATGCTGAGCGGCGAGGATTTCGGTGGGCGCGAGCACGGCGGTTTGATAGCCATTTTCGATGGCGATCACTGCGGCCTGCGCGGCCACGATGGTTTTGCCGCTGCCCACGTCGCCTTGCAGCAGCCGGTTCATGGGATGCGGCTGTTTCATGTCCGCGGCGATCTCCTGCATGACGCGCCGCTGCGCCTTCGTCGGCTTGAACGGCAGCATTTTTTTGATCGCTTCGCGCGCGCCCGGGCCGATGGTAAACGCGAGGCCCGTGGCGGACCGCGCTTTCGTTCGCTTCAGCGCCAAGCCGCATTCGAGCCAGAAAAACTCCTCGAAAATAAGCCGCCGATGCGCCGGGGTGCGAAATTCGTTGAGCAGCGGGAGTTCGGCGCTTGCCGGGGGCTCGTGCAGTTCGCGGATCGCGTTGGCGATCTCCATGACTCCCGTGCGCGCGCGGACCGATTCCGGCAGCGCATCGGCGGGCATGGGAGCCTGCTCCAAAATACGGTGCAAGAGCGTGCGGAACACGCGGGTTGAGATTTTGGCCGCTGCCTCGTAAACAGCGACGATGCGGCCGGTGTGCAGCATTTCGTCGGCGCCGCCGCCTTCGGGAAACAGTTCCACTTCGGGCTGCACCATCAGCCGGCGGCCGGTGGCGGGATCGATCTCAACCTTGCCGAAGAGTGCGGCACGGGTGCCGGAGGTGAGCGTTTCGGCATAGTGCTCGCCGTGGAACCAGCGCGCGAGCAAATGGGCGCCGCTGCCGTCCTGAAATACCGCCTCGAATACTTGCGCGGCGCTCCAACGCGGCCCGGAGCGTCTGGCGAAGTGGACCGCCGCCAGCACAACGGCTTTTTCCCCCGGCGCAAGGTTCGCAATCGGCTTCACGTTCCGCCGGTCCTCGTAGCGAAACGGAGCGTAGTACAGCAAATCCGCGACAATATGAAGCTCCTTGGCGGCCAGCATTTCGGCGCGGGCCGGGCCAATTCCTTTCACGTATTGAAGCGAAGTGGAAAGTTCCAATACCCTAGACTAGCCTTCCGGGCAACTCGGGAATGGGTGCGCGTCCCCGGATTAGTACGGGCCTTCCATTCAACCCTAACTCATGCACTTTCAACCAGTTATTCCTGCGCTTTGCCTGGGAATAGTAAGGGAAAGCGGGTACTCTGTGCTTAAATTGAAGTGTCTCGCCGATGCCAGACCTGAATGTTGTACGGGAGCGACGCCGCAATTTTCTCGATCGCCGGCGGCGGGAAATAAACCTTCTTTTATGGGGAGCGCTCCACAAAAGCCACCCCATCATGGCGCACATCGTCCCCATCCGGCGATGTAATCTGTCCTGCGCCTACTGCAACGAGTACGACGATTATTCCAAACCCGTGCCGCTCGCGACGATGCAGCGCAGGCTCGAACTGCTGGGCAAGTTGAAGACCGGGGTGATGACGATCAGCGGCGGCGAGCCGCTGCTGCATCCCGAGCTGGACGAGATCATCCGCGGCATCCGCCAGACCGGCGCGCTTGCGGGCCTCATCACGAATGGCTATCTGCTCACGCCGGACCGGGTGCGCAAGCTGAATGCCGCCGGACTGGACTATCTGCAGATCAGCATCGATAACGTCATGCCCGACGACGTCTCGAAAAAGAGCCTCAAGGTCCTGGATAAAAAGCTACAAGGGCTGGCCGAGCATGCGACTTTTCACGTGAATATCAATTCCGTACTCGGCGGCGGCATTCGCAATCCGGAAGACGCGCTGGTAGTGGGCAAGCGCGCCATGGAACTGGGCTTCACTTCGACGGTCGGCATCATCCACGACGGCGACGGGCAGCTTCGTCCGCTGGCGGACCGCGAGCGCCACGTGTTTCTCGAAATGAAGAAATTCGAGAAGAAGCACTTTTCGCGCTTTAACCATTTCCAGAAAAAGATCGCCGACGGGGAGCCGAGCAACTGGCGCTGCCGGGCCGGCTCGCGCTACCTGTACATCTGCGAGGACGGCCTGGTTCATTACTGTTCGCAGCAGCGCGGCTTTCCAGCCAAGCCGCTCGAAGCATACACCAGGGAAGATATTCGCCGCGAGTACGTCACGCAAAAGACCTGCGCGCCTTTCTGCACCATCTCCTGCGTGCATCAGGTCTCCTACTTTGATTTCTTCCGCGGTAAGCAAACGCGCATTGTCGAGCCGCCGGCGCGGGAACAGATCGTAACTACCATCAAAGCCGCCGGAGCTTAAGCCGCCATGCCGCGCACGGGCTTGGCCGCGGATGCGCGCGTTCAAGAACACGATCCCGCACCGGGCCATCCCGAGCAGCCCGCCCGCTACGATGCTGTTTTGAACCGGCTGGAAACCGCGAGATTGTTGGGCGAGCTGGTCCGGCTCGAATGCCGCCCGGCGAACGAAGAGGAACTCGCTCTCGTCCATACGCGCGAGTATCTGGCGCTGGTGGAACGGGAAATCGCTCAGGGATTCGGGCAACTCAGTACCGGAGATACACCCGCGGGCCCGGGTTCGCTCCGAGCGGCACGCGTGGCGGCGGGCTGTTGCCTCTCCGCTGTTGACGCTGTTTTCCAGGGGAAGATCGATAATGGGTTCTGCCTGGTGCGGCCGCCCGGCCATCACGCGAGCGCCGCGCGCGGCATGGGATTTTGCATCTTCAATAACGTCGCGCTCGCGGCGCGCTATGCCCAGCGGAATTACGGAGCCAAGCGCGTTCTCATCGCCGATTGGGATGTGCATCACGGTAATGGAACGCAGGACATTTTCTATGACGACGGGTCGGTGCTGTTTTTCAGCACGCATCAATCGCCCTGGTATCCGGGCACCGGCGCCGCAGCGGAAAAAGGCGAAGCCGCGGGCGCCGGCGCGACGATCAATTGCCCGTTTCCGGCCGGTTCGGGACGCGCTGAGATCGCAGGCGTGTTCGAAAATGTGCTGCTGCCGAGAGCAAAGGTGTTCCGGCCGGATTTGATTCTGCTTTCCGCCGGCTTCGATTCGCGGCGCGGCGATCCGCTCGGCCAATTTTCACTGGCCGACGAAGATTTCGCTTACTTGACGAATCTTATGACCGATCTGGCGGCCGATGCGTGCGGCGGACGCCTGATCTCGGTCCTTGAAGGCGGCTATAGCCTGGATGGGCTGGCGAGTGCGGCCGAGGCGCACGTGCGCGCGCTGCTTAGCGATTAGCTACTCTGGCGCAATCGGATCCTTCGGTCACGTTGCGCTTCCATTTCCCCGTTAAGCGAGGAGCTTACAG
>JBOGMI010000642.1:0-4850 GCA_050746645.1 Bryobacteraceae bacterium
GCCTGGGGGAGCTGGCCAAGACACCGGAGGCCAACATCGTCAAGCTGCCCAACATCAGCGCCTCAATTCCGCAGCTCCGAGCCGCGATTGTGGAACTTCAAGGGAAGGGATACAACATTCCCGACTATCCAGACGCCCCGTCTACGGAGGAGGAGCGTGCGGTGCAGGCCCGGTTCGCCGGGGTCCTGGGCTCGGCCGTGAATCCCGTGTTGCGCGAAGGCAATTCCGACCGCCGCGCTGCCGCGTCCGTGAAAGCGTTCGCGCGGAAGCATCCACATAAGATGATGAAGCCCTGGCCGAAATCCGGCTCGGTAACGCGTGTCGCCCATATGATCGACAAGGATTTTTTTGGCAGCGAGAAATCCGTGACGGTGAGCTCCGCCACCGAGGCGCGTATCGAATTCGTGGATTCCGCCGGCGCGGTAAAAGTCCTGAAACAAGGAATTCCGCTGACCGAGGGCGAAGTTGTCGACTGCGCGGTCATGAATGTGAAGGCCCTGCGGCGATTCTATGCGGAGCAGATCGCCGCCGCTAAGGCTGACAATGCGCTGTTCTCGCTGCATCTGAAGTGCACGATGATGAAGGTCTCCGACCCAATCATGTTCGGGCACTGTGTGGCAGAGTATTTCACCGATGCCCTGCAGAAACATGCCCGGGGGCTCGCAGAGATCGGCGCCAACGTAAATAACGGACTGGCCGACGTGCTCAGCAAGCTCGACCAGCTCCCAGCCGGGAAAAAGGCTGAGATCGAAGCCGATATCGCAGCTTGTTACCAAGAGCGTCCCGGTTTGGCAATGGTGGATTCGCGTGCGGGCAAGACCAATCTGCATGTTCCCAGTGACGTGATCATCGACGCATCGATGCCAGTTGTGATCCGTAGTGGCGGCAAGATGTGGAACAAAGAGGATGGGCTGCAAGACACGATTGCCGTGATCCCGGACCGCTGCTACGCCACCATGTATCAGGTCGCCATCGAGGACTGCCAGCAGAACGGACAGTTCGATCCGGCGACCATGGGCACCGTGTCTAACGTTGGGCTCATGGCTCAGAAGGCCGAAGAGTACGGTTCGCACGACAAGACGTTTGTCGCACCCGGCAACGGAACGATTCGCATCGTAGAGGACGGCGGCAAGACCCTGCTCGAACAGAGCGTCGAGCGTGGCGATATCTTCCGCGCCTGCCAGACGAAAGATGAGCCCGTCCGCGACTGGGTGAAGCTGGGCGTGACACGGGCGCGGGCAACCGGTACGCCCTCGGTGTTCTGGCTCGACCTGGATCGCGGCCACGATGCGCAAATCATTCAGAAAGTGAAAACCTACCTGGCCGGCCACGACCTCTCCGGTCTGGAAATCAAGATCCTGAAGCCGGTAGCGGCGATGAAATTCTCGCTCGAGCGAATTCGCCGCGGTGAGGACACCATCTCCGTCACGGGTAACGTGCTTCGTGACTATCTCACCGACCTGTTCCCGATCCTCGAATTGGGGACAAGCGCGCGTATGCTCTCGATCGTGCCGCTGCTCCAGGGCGGCCAGTTGTTTGAAACCGGAGCTGGCGGTTCGGCGCCCAAGCACGTGCAGCAATTCGTGAAAGAAGGTCATCTGCGCTGGGACTCGCTCGGGGAGTACTGTGCGCTGGTGCCATCGCTGGAACTGATGGCGACAAAAACCGGCAACCCGCGCGCAAACCTCCTTTCGAAAACGCTGGATGAGGCCATCGGCCAGTACCTCGAAGACGCCCGCTACCCCTCGCAGAAAGTGAACGAGATCGACAACCGCGGTTCGGCGTACTATCTCGCGTTGGCGTGGGCGAAGGCACTCGCCGCCCAGGACGAGAATGGGGATTTAAAGCAACGCTTCACTCCGGTAGCTGCCGCGCTAGCGGCGGCCGAGGGCAAAATCACGCAGGAGTTGTTGGCGGCGCAGGGCAAACCAGTGGACATCGGCGGGTACTATTTGCCGGACGAGAATAAGTGTGTCGCAGCGATGCGGCCCAGCGCGACGCTGAACGCGATCATAGATCGAATGTAGTGGCTTTTGGCGGCGGGAGCTCAAGATACCCGAAGGTGCCATTCTCCTCGGGCCCGATGAAAGGGCGCGGAAGAGATGCACGGCGACTGAGGGCCAACTTGCGATTGAATTTGCATCAGAGCAACACCTAATCGCCTGATTTTGCGACATTTTCTGCACACCCTTGATCGGTTCTCACAAAGGACTCATCTTGAGAAATTTAGGGCTTTGGCTCGTTGCCATTGCCGTTCTGCTTTTTGTAACACTCCAGCATGGCGCTTGATATTTCGGGTGAGGATGGCCACACGCCGCCCGGCGCTCCGGCATGACGCTGGTACTTCTCAAGCGCGGCAAGGTCAGGCTGTACGGCTTTTCCGCTTTCGAGAAAGACAACGCCTACGGCATCGCTCGGGATTCGGCTGATAAAAGCTTCGGCATCTTCGAGCATGCTGCGGATACGGCGGTGAAGGTCCGGCACGTCGATAGGCCGCTCGGTCGCAAGCACGCGAAATTCCTCCGTTGTAAACCGGCTATGCCGCGTGATGTCGGCGAGCATTTCTTCCGGCGATTGGCCGGGGAAGCGGCCCACAGCGGCGCAGATCGCGGCTCCGAGCGGAAGGATGGTTTCATGGATAGTCACAAGGTCAACGATGTCGCGCGGCTCGCGCCGGTCGGCGGCAGCGGATGCCTTGTTGGTCGCGAGGTCCACCGGATGCAGCACGTAGCCGAAAATCTCATCCCGTTGCGCCGGAAAAAAGCGGAAGGCGCTATCGTGTACCCATTCGAGCCGCATCCGGTCGCCAAGCCCCTCAACCTCGGCATCGCGTTTGCCAGTGACGATCTTTTTCCATCTGAGTTTAAGTCCGGCATCGGTCAAAGCCTTGCCATCGGCAAGTGCGGCGGCTTCAAGTCGCTGCTCCGTATCCTGAAAAATATCGATGTCGCCGGAAAACCGCGGGCCTTCGCGGTTAATGGCAACACCACCTGCGATGTAGCTGTCGGGGCTGCGTTCCGCTGCGAGTACGAGCAACACATGCGATTGGAGTTTAGTGAGGGGCATGGCAGAGGCTTTCAATCTGTTCTGCCAAACGCCGCCCTTCCATCCCTCCGTGCGTTCGCAGGGCCTTCGTAATCGCCAAAGCATCGCTGGGCGTCGGGTGCTCAATTGGCCGCATGTTCCATAGCGCCCGCGTTCCGTAATCGGCGAAGGCGCGGCGGTAAAGGCTCACAAAATCAGGTGGCGTTGGTGTCGGTTCGGTCATGGCAAAGTCTTTTTAGCATGGCAGCCCGCAAGCGGGCAACGCATGGAATGGCATCGGTAATGGGCCTAATGGACCCTTCGTGAGACGCGCTCGCTGACATTGGCCGCCCTTCGTCATTGTCTTCGTATTGCGCTCAACTGAGTTCTTGGGCGAGTCCGATGAGAAGCCCTTCAGGCCCGCGGATGTAGCAAAGCCGGTACGCGTCTTTATACTGGACTACTTCGCCTACGAGCTGCGCACCGCGATTGCCGAGCCTTTTAAGCGTGTCGTCGATGTCGTCCACGGCGAACATGACCCGTAGGTAGCCTAGAGCGTTCACCGGAGCGTTGCGGTGATCCGCGACCGCAGGCGGCGTGAGAAAGCGGGATAGCTCGAGTCGGCCGTGGCCGTCCGGCGTGCGCATCATGGCAATCTCGACGCGCTGATCGCCCAGTCCAGTGACACGTCCGGCCCATTCTCCATCGATCATGGCCCGCCCTTCAAGCTCAAGGCCGAGCTCGCGAAAGAAATCAATCGTCCTTCCAAGGTCATCGACGACGATTCCTAAGTTGTCCATCCGTTTGAGCGCCATAATTCATTCTCATCTCGACGGACGGCGACTTTGAGCAACTGTTGAAGCAGTTCCCAACCGCTAGAGTCGTCATCCTCGTTTCTGTAATTATCCAACCGAGACTGCAGGCGACTGGACTTTGCCGTGGGAATCCAGTTGTGTCTCCCGGTGTCTATAGTGACCGTGATCTGCGGCCTCGTGGCACCGGTGCGAGAATACTCGTTTGCCAATCTCCCGTCGCGATCTGTTCGCCATCTCGACTGCGCTGCCCGCTGCTGCGCTGGCCCAGTCCACTATTGCCAGCGCAGCATATGTCGAGATTCTGCGTCCACCTGATTCCGTGACAGCGTTTGTCGGGCGTGAAACCGTGCCGCTCACCCGTGCGGAGAACCGATGGACCGGACGTGGAATTGCAGTATCTGCCGAGCCGCGAGAACGAACGATCCCGCTGCGAATCGAAGCAGCTTCGCTCTCGCGCGTGCGCCTGCGTTGGCGTGCCAAGGTCCCGGAGTCTTGGCGGATCTTAAATGATGACTGGGAGCGAAGTTACGGCGATCTGGAGTGGCGCTGCATTATCGGCGACCGGGTGTTGCCCTGGTATTTTCTGGCATTCGACGGGCGAGCGACGCACGGGTACGGTGTTCAGACTGGAGCAGCCGCGTTCGCTTTCTGGCAGGTCGATCCGGACGGCATCTCGCTGTGGCTCGATGTGCGCAACGGGGGCAGCGCCGTACAACTAGGTGGACGGTTGCTGGACGCCGCGACCATCGTCACTCACCAAGGTCCTGCCGGTGAGAGCGCGTTTGCTTCGGCCCAGCGGTTCTGCCGCAAGCTTTGCAAGTCGCCCCGCCTTCCGGCTGCGCCAGTGTACGGCGGCAATAACTGGTATTACACTTACGGCCGGAATTGCTCGGCGGCCGGTATTCTGAGGGACACGGCCCTGATGGCGGAACTCGCGCCCGCTGGTGCGAATCGCCCGTTCATGGTTGTCGACGACGGCTGGACTCCAGTCAACACGACGGGCCCGTGGGA
>JBOGMI010000643.1:0-1518 GCA_050746645.1 Bryobacteraceae bacterium
TTCTCCTGCTGCTCCTGGCGATTTGGAGAAAAAGGCGGCCGCCATTCATGGCCCACAGGCGGGCACTTCGAATTGTGCCGCTGCTCCTGCTTCTTGTTCCATGCTTCTTACAGGCCCAGGCGCTCACAAATGCGCAGGTTACAAAAATGGTTCAGGCCAAGCTGTCGGATCAACTGATTGTCAATTCGATTCATGATGCCACCGCGGTGAAGTTCGATCTCTCGCCAAATGGCTTAATCGCGCTCAAGAGCGCCGGCGTAAGCGACGCCGTAATCGAGGCCATGCAATCGCGAAGCAGCGGACACCGGAGTTCCGAGGCGAAGGAAAGCGCGGTGAACAACACCAACGGACGTTTCCCGGCGGATATTGGAGTCTTCTATGTAACGCCAGAAGGCAAGTATATTTTGCTAGAAGAGGACGACGCATCGGCTCATATGAAAGTCGGAAGCATGATAATGGGTGCTGAATTTTTTGGAAAATACAAGGAGGAGGCGAAGATACCCGGCCCCGAAGCCAAGGTGGCTACCGATCGGCTTCCGCACTTTCTGATTCATGTGCCTCAACGCGACGTATCGAAATTCCAAGTCATGAAAGTTTGGGAGATCCGCCCAAACGAACGTGTTGTGTTTCGCTTCGTGGGCAGAGTCAATTTTAGAGTTAAGGGGCATGAAATCGCATCATCGCTTTCGACAACCGCTGTGCCTGGTTATGTTGAGATGACACCGGAGAAAACTCTATCGGAGGGCGAGTACGGGATTGTCGATCTTGCGGATATAGACAAGCGGACAGCTAAGATCTGGTCTTTCAAAATTCGATAACTACACCGATCTGACCGTGACCAAGGGTAGACTCGGCCTCAAAGACGTGCGTGGCGCCGTTCGTGATCTCGCGTCAGCTTCTCGATCAGTTCTCGATGCTGCGGATAGTGCATCAGCAGTTCGGCGCGCCGCGCCATCTCGAAATCGGCAAACTCAAAACCGGGCGCAACCGTGCAGCCCACGAGTGCATATGTGTCCGGCCGCTCCAGGCAGGAGCCGAACCAATGCCCCGTGGGCACCACACATTGAAATTCCTCGCCCGCATCGGGGTTCTGGCCCAATTTAGCAACGCTGTGATTCCCGTCCGGATCGATGCTGTGAACAAGCAACGCGGAACCGGCATAAAAATGCCAGACCTCATCGGCGGCCAGCCGGTGCAGAGCGGAAAACTTTTCTCCTGCGAGCAGAAAATAGATCGCTGTAGACGCGCTGCGAGAGCCGCCAAACGCGGCAATCGCAAGCGAAGCCCGGTACGCCTCACAAAAGAAGCCGCCCTCCGGATGAGGGTGCAAATCTAAATGTCGAATCCAATACTCCGCACTGGGCATGCCCTCAGGTTACGGCGATAGGCACCCCCCACTACCTCAACCGATCATTCTCCCTCACAATCCGCTCCAGTTCCGGCCGTACGTTCGGAGCGAGTTGCTCGACGCGGATCCCAGCCAGCCGCCCAACCTCTTCCGCTTTGACGCCGGGCTGC
>JBOGMI010000644.1:0-1178 GCA_050746645.1 Bryobacteraceae bacterium
GTGCGCCACGAACGCAAGGAGGGCTTGATGTAGAAGATCGAGCCGTTTGAGCGGTGTTGTGCCAGAGATGGAGGTTTTGGGCCCTCTGGAGCCGTCCTGCAGGGGAAGGCTTCAAACCACCGCAAGGTGCTGTGGTCAAGAGCCATGGTGCTGAGCTTGCGGATAAGGCGTACTTGATACGTCAGGTGTGAGCCAAGAAGGCGAACGAGAGTGAATCGCTGATGAAGTGTCGTAAGCGTAGCGATGACATCAAAACCGGGGTCGAGTCGTTGCCCCGGGATGAGCCTGGTGGATACCTGTCTACTGACCAGGTGGTGTCCGGGATGAAGGCGGCGCGAGCTTGGTTCAGGCTCTGGTACGAAACGTGGGAACCTGGCCCCCGATACTGTCCGGCCGTTCACTTGACCGTTTGGTCACCCGGCTGGCGAGAGCGAGAGCTCCAAGTGGCGGAAACCACGAGGGGTAGAGTAGCGATGCGGGGGACAGGGGCGGACCGCCTCATAGTAGTGGTGAAGCCCGGTAACGCGGGTGGAGCGAAGGGGGCGGGTCGTCCGGGTCTGTCCGGTGGTCAACCGTGACGTTGCGGGATGAGCCGGTGGGCGGGCCGAAGCCGAAGGAGAAGCCATTTGTGATCTCCAAACAGGTTGTCTGGGACGCCTATGAGATGGTCAAAGCCAATCGTGGGGCTGCGGGTGTCGACGGGGAGTCGATCGCGGAGTTCGAGAAGAACCTGAAAGGGAACATCTACAAGCTCTGGAACCGGCTGTCTTCGGGGACGTACTTTCCGCCGCCGGTGCGTGGCGTCGAGATACCGAAACGTGATCAGAAAGGCGTGAGAACTCTCGGTGTGCCCACGGTGGCCGACAGGATTGCTCAAACGGTCGCACGGCTGTACTTGGAGCCCGAGGTGGAGCCGTTGTTCCACCCGGACTCGTACGGCTACCGACCGGGGCGGTCTGCGTTGGACGCGGTGGCTGTGTGCCGCAGGCGGTGCTGGAAGTTCGACTGGGTGGCTGAGTTTGACATTCGGTCGTTCTTCGACAGCGTCGATCACGTTCTTCTGTTGCGGGCGGTGTCGAGGCACACGGACCTACGGTGGGTCCTCCTCTACGTGGAACGGTGGCTGAAAGCGCCGTTCCAACAGCGGGACGGCACCTTGGTGGCTAGAGATCGAGGGA
>JBOGMI010000645.1:0-2074 GCA_050746645.1 Bryobacteraceae bacterium
ATTCTCCGCACGCCGCCACACGATCGTGATCCAGCTTGCCCAGCATCTCGGTGCGGCCTTTCACCACCCGGCCGGGTATCCCCACCACGGTGGCGCCTTCGGGAACCGAATGCACCACCACCGACCCTGCTCCGACCCGCACTCCATCGCCCAGCCGGATGTCTCCCAGAATCGCCGCGCCGGTCCCGACCACCACGCGGTTGCCCAGCGTCGGATGGCGCTTGCCGCACTGGTTGCCCGTGCCGCCCAGTGTGACGCCTTGGTAGAGCAGCACATCGTCCCCGATCTCGGCTGTTTCGCCGATCACCACGCCCAGGCCGTGATCGATAAACAACCGTTCGCCGATTTTTGCTCCTGGATGGATCTCAATCCCGGTAAGAAAACGCGAGACATGCGAAATCCACCGCGCCATCACCCACCGCCTGTGTTCGTAGAACCAATGCGCAATGCGATGAAACAGAACCGCGTGCAGGCCCGGATAGCAAAGCAGAATTTCCAGCGAACTTTTTGCCGCCGGATCCTCGCGCTTAATCGTTCGTATATGCTCGCCAAGAGCCATCCATCTCATTGTCTCCCATTCATTGAGCGGACCTCCCGCAACCGCGATGCTCGGGACAGGCTACTCTGTCCCAAGCACGGAAGCCCGAGGGGACAGGCTACTCTGTCCCAAGCGGTTTTTGCGCGTGGACAGAGCAGCCTGTCCCCGTTTGCCCGTTACTGAGCCTTTAAGATTTGCAGCGATTGAAACGCATCGCTGACCAGCAACATGTTTTGGAATTTGCATTTCACCACTACCTGATACGCCGGCGGGAAACCGGAAATGCCCTTGCGCTTGAATTTGGCAAGCAGGGATTCGAGTGCCTGGGGAGAGGTGAAATATTCGGCTGCCCCATAGGTGCCTACAGAAGTGATCCCCGAGAACACAATCATTCCCTCCCGCCCCTGGCTGGACTCGCGATCGTTCAAAACGGTGACCAGTCCGTATACGGTGAGGAACTGACCGTTTGCGTTTTTCTTCGGAACCAAAACCTTGCGGTGCAAGCGGTCGCGCACCACAAACTCCCGGACGCCTTCGTCATACACGACGCTCAAGGGCGTGTCGGCAAGGATTTGGGAGATTACTTCGCTGTCCACCGGAGCGCCAAACAGCACCGTGTCGCGGTCGTGCAGCAGCGACATCATGTCGTGCCGCTCGGGCAAGATCTCCGAATCGACGCCAAGCCTGTGAAGAATACGGGAAGTGGTTACAACGGCATCCAAATTCCCGACTCCTGTCGCGTCGTCGGTAAAAATCATGCCTAACTGAGCGCCGGGCGCCAGGGGGCGGTGTTGGCGGAACAGTGGATAGGCCGCCTTAGGCGCTGGATAAGTGGGGCTGCCATACGCGCCATGCGTTGCGGGCCCAAGCACAAGATAAAGAGGGGTTGACGGAACCAGCAAAACGTCATCGTTCGGCTTCGCGAACGGCGCCCACGCTTGCGCGATGACAGGATCGACGCCCTTGCCTTTCGCGGACCTCCCCTCAATCCAAAGCGCTAGAAACGCGCCCAAGAAGAAAACGATCACCAAACTCAGCACAAATCTGAAAACCCGCCGCGACGCTGCCGCTCCGCGAGGAGCAGGAGACTGGCGTTCCGGTTTGCCCTCCCGCAGCGATTCGGCAGCCAGCCGCACAAACTGAGGAATATAGTGGCCTTTGGGTATCTTGATTTGAACCGCGTCGGAGGAGAGCTCGCTCGCATAGAGCTTCTCTAGTTTCTGGCGCAGCTCGTAGGCTCGAGTCCTGACCGCCGAATCTTCCGTCGGCGAATAACCCTCGGGCCGATGCAGAACCTCGGTCCCGATCACATACTCAGTTAGGTCACCGGTCGCACCGCGAAACTCGGCCTCGCACACATAGCGTAGAAAGCAGCGCAACTGGTCGGAACGGGCAAACGTATTGCTGGCCAAAGCTCTGTCGAGCGCGTTCTGCTTTTCCTTCCGGCTGAGCGTCTCGATCTCGAGCATGCAGCCTCTACTTATTGTAACATTTTGTAACTGTTAAAAGAACCGTGAGGAAACCTGTCCTACCCCC
>JBOGMI010000646.1:0-1945 GCA_050746645.1 Bryobacteraceae bacterium
GCGTAAGCGACCGATTACCGTTAGAGGAAGAATGAGAATTTACGAAGAGTTGTTCATCGTTCGGCCGGATGCTCCCGAAGAGGAGATCGATCCGCTGATCGAACAGTTGAAAGGCATCATCGAGCACGCCGGAGGCACGCTCGACAAAGTGGACAAATGGGGCGTGCGCAGGCTCGCCTACCGCATCGGAAAAAACAGCGACGGCTATTATGTCTTGCTGCAGTTTTCCGCTCAGGCCGAAGCGGTCAAAGAAATCGAGCGCCGTTTGCGCGTCACCGATCTGGTGATCAAATTCCTGACCGTGCGCATCGACGAGAAGCTGAAGTGGCTGGAGAAGCGGCGCAAGATCCGCGAGAAGCGCGCGGCGCGCAAGCCTCCTCCGGCGCCGCCCGCGCCCGCGGCAGCCGCTTCGCCCGGGGCTCCCGGCGAACCGGCTCCTCCGGTTCCAGGAGCGCCGGCGCCGGCAACCCCCGCGGCTGCCGAAACCGAGCCGGGAGCGTGAGCTACCTTGACTAAATCAACGGTTCAGAGCTTTTAGGCGAAAGGAAGAATCTCTATGCCAGAACAAAGAGGCGGCCGCCCGATCGCGGCCTCGCAGCGCCCCACCGGCGGCGACAAAGCTATCGCTAGCGGCAAGAAACAGTATTTCCGCCGTAAGAAGGTTTGCCGCTTCTGTGTCGAAAAGATCGACGACATCAATTACAAAGACGTCCGGATGCTGTCCGGTTTCATCTCCGAGCGCGGCAAGATCATGCCTCGGCGCATCTCCGGTGTCTGCACGCCGCATCAAAGGCGGCTCTGCGACGCCATCAAGCGGGCGCGCAACATTGCGCTGGCGCCGTTCGCCGCGCGCGTTTGATTAGGAGCATCGACATGGAAATTATTCTCAGAGAAGACATCGATAAAGTCGGCGCCCGCGGCTCGGTGGTGAAAGTCGCCGACGGATACGCGCGCAATTTTCTGCTGCCCAAACGCCTGGCCGTTCGCGCGACCGAGGCCAACAAAAAGATCGTCGAGCAGGAGCGGGAAGCCTATCTGCGCCGCGAAGCCAAGGCCAAGAGCGAATCGGAAGATCTGGGCCGTATGCTTGCCGATGTGAGCGTTACCATTCGCCAGCGCGTCGGCGAAAACAATCAGTTATTCGGCTCGGTCACGGCCAAGGATATTTCCGATGCGCTCGCCGCCCAGAATTATCAAATCGAGCGCCGTAAGATTCAACTCGATGAACCGATCCGCACGGTAGGCGAACACGAAGTGATTCTGCGGCTGCACCACGATGTAACTGCGCCAATCAAAGTAATCGTCGAAGCACTAACAGAACCGGGAGCGTAAGCGACCGGATGTTTCTCGATCCGGACAAACTGAACGAAGCTAACCCAGCCGAGGTGCTCGAGGCCGCCGCCGAAGCGCACCTCGGCCTGGACCATCGCTTTCTGCATTCCCTCGCCGACCGCCGGGAAGAGGCTTTGCCCGCGGTTCTGGCTTTCGCCGAGCGTGACCGCACTGAGGACCGCATCGACCTTGCGCCCGAGATCATCGCGTTGCTCCGCTATTGGCAAGCGCCCGAGGCGCTGCCGTTTCTGATCTCCTACATCGCCGAAGCCCCCGATGAGATTCCGGATGAGGCGATGGAAGCGGTCGTGGAGATCGGGCAACCGGCCTTGGAACCGCTAGTCCAGCTTTACGGGAAGCTCGATATCTCCAAAAGCGGCGAAGTTGCCTTTCTTCTCGCGAGCCTCGGCGTTCGCGACGACCGCATTGCGCAGATTCTCTCCGCTCGCCGCGAATATGACGCATCCGACGCGGAGTTTCTGCTCGATCTATACAGGGACCGAACTACGTCTCCCGCCGAGACGAACACCCCCTTTGACATTTGGGCTTCGTACCCCGAAATCGCCGATCCCGATCTCGACCTGCTCGATGAGGACACCCGCCTCGACCTGCT
>JBOGMI010000647.1:0-1421 GCA_050746645.1 Bryobacteraceae bacterium
CGCCCTGCGCTTCCAGAACCAATGCTTTGCGCTCCAGCCGAAAACTCCCGAGCAGGCCAAAAACGGCGACATCCCCGTCGAGGTCGAGGTTCAACCCCTCGAACTTTACATGCGCTACCACGCCGCCCAGGACCGCGCCTACCAACGCGCCTCCACCGAGCTTCAGAAACGCAAGAAAGCACGGCAGTTAGCCGAAATTGGCTTTGCTTCGCAAAAACGCGCCGAAGCCGAAGAATCGCGCAAGGCCGAAAAGCACGCCGTCCAGATAGCGACCGCTAATCTGCGCAAACAACGAGAAGAAATGAAGCTCGGCGACGCGCTTGCCAAAATGCTACCCCCTGATTTCGACATTTCTTCCCTCGATCAAGCCTTCTCCGCCGCCAAGGCCCCTGTCCTCGCCTCCGCATCCACCAAAGCCACATGAGTCGGTCATCGTGTACACCATGACGCACTGGGGTCCCGCGGCATGCGTGTCAAACTTGGCGTATGAGCGAAGCAACGATTGCAGCAGTTTCTCGCACGCAAGCTGTCGATACGGAAAAGCTGAATCGTCTGGCGGATTTGACGATTCGGATTGGCCTCGGATTAGCGCCCGGCCAGGAAGTAGTGATGACCGCGCCGATCGAGGCGCTTCCACTCGCCAGGCTTATTGCGGAAAAAGCATACAGAGCGGGCGCATCGCTCGTCACCACGCTCTATAGCGACGATCAGGCCACGCTCCTGCGCTACCGCTACGCGCCCGGCGAGAGCTTCGACCGCGCTCCGGTATGGCTGTTTGAAGGCATGGCGGCGGCTTATCGCAGCGGCGCAGCGCGGCTCGCCATCACCGGCAGCAATCCGGCTTTGCTCGCCGGACAGGATCCGGATAAAGTCTCGCGCGCGAATCTGGCGGTTTCGAAGGGAATGCAGCCGGCTTTGGAGTTGATCACCCACCACGAAATCAATTGGACCATCGTCCCTTGCGCCACGCCCGCTTGGGCCAAGACGATGTTTCCGAACGAGAGCGAAGAGGTTGCCATGGCGCGGTTGTGGGATGCCATTTTCGCAGCTACCCGCGCCGATGCCGCCGATCCGGTTGCAGCCTGGGAAAAGCACATCGCAAATCTGCAGGAGCGCGTGGATTTTCTCAATCGGCACCGATTCGCGGCGCTGCACTTCCGCGCGCCCGGAACCGATCTGCGCGTTGGGCTGGCGGATGGCCATCGCTGGCTCGGCGGCCCCACGGTGTCGCGCAACGGGATTCGCTGCGTGCCCAACATGCCGACCGAAGAAGTGTTCACGACGCCGCACAAGGACCGTGTGGAAGGCAAGGTTCGCAGCACCAAGCCGCTGTCGTATCAAGGCACGTTGATCGAAAACATCGAGGTGCGATTCGAAAACGGGCGCATCGTGGAAGCTTCGGCGACCAACGGCAAGCAAGT
>JBOGMI010000648.1:0-4185 GCA_050746645.1 Bryobacteraceae bacterium
ACTTCCCAGATCGACTTCGCTTGCGTCTCTCTATCCACAACCGTAAAGCGCAGGCGCCGGCCATCGGGAGACCAGCGAAACCAGTACGCGTGACCTGGCACGGAGAAGAGCCGTTTGCACGATTTGCCGGCCGCGTCGGTCCGGTAGACGGCGCCATCCGCCGCGTACAGAATATGGCGGCCATCGGGATACCACGCCACATCGTAGGCGAGTATCTTGCCCACTCGCCGGGCGGGACCGCCGGACGCCGGCTGAATATATACAGGTTCGTTGTCGTTTCGCGAATGAACGAGTTGCCGAAGCAGCAGGGAACTGCCATCCGGCGCGACGTCGCAGAGTTCCGGATCGGAAATGCCGACCGAGGGTGAAAAGGATTGCCCTCCGGTGGCCGCGACTGCGGCAACCCTGTATCCGCCGTTGTTGTACCGCTGATAGTAAAGCCGTGGACCGTCGGTCAGGATGGGGGACAGAATGCGGGTTCGAGAACGCGTGATCCGTACCGGATTCGTCAGCTTGGGGGGTGGCGCTGTTGGCTGAAAGGTGAAGCCGGCTGCGATCAGAACGGCCGCGCAACCCGCAAATACCAGGTAGCGGTACGTAGGCCGGACCGCGCGGCGAGCAATTACTGGCTTCGGAGACTCCGCTTCCGGTGCGATGAAGCAATAACCTTTCGCGGGAATCGTTTGGATAAAGCGCGGGCGATCTTTTTCGTCCTGCAACGCGCGCCGGATCTGCCGGATCGCCTGCTCGACCGTGTTGTCGTCGCGCCGTCCGTTCCACACGGCGGCGAGTAAGTCCTCTTTAGAAAGGACCCGGCCGCGATTTCGTACTAGGTGTACTAGAACTTCGAACGGTTTTGGCGTGAGATGGACTCGTTCGGAGTCGCAATAAAGAGCGCGGCGCTGAAAATCAACGCAAAACTCTCCAAAGCGGAACGGCTGCTCCTCGCTAACATCAGTGCCTGACATGCCCCCCAACGCCCCGCTTCGCCGATTTCAGAACTTTTCAGCGGCTTTTCAGCCGCATTCAGGAGCTTCCATTGTACGCTCGTTTGCGGCAGACAGGGCCGGAGATTCAATCGGAGGCGACAAATGGGGGACGGGGGATGAAGGGTCGAAGCTTCGCCGCGATTTCTTGCGCGCTGATCGTTTCAACAGGCATCGCGTCTGCCGCGAACGTCGCACTCACCGGGCACGACGACGATTATCACTGTACGTATGGCTCTGCACAAGCATGTGCTCAGTTGCAGGCCATTGTAGACTTCGTGCGCTCTAAAGCTCCCGACCCAAGTAAGCCGGTTCTTTCGTTTGACCACGGTATTGAGTTGACCTATAGCTTAAGTGCCGCTGGCATTCCATTCGTCAACATTGACCCCGATCAGGGAGTGCCGGCTTCCGCCAATTTCGATGTGAAGAAATATAGCGCGATTGTCGTTGCTTCGGACCAAAGCTGTAGTGGTTGCGACAATGATTCGACCAGTTCCGGCAATCTGGCCGGCGCTGCTGCGGCAATAGCGGCTTTCTTCGATTCGGGGGGAGGAATTGCCGCCTTCGCGGGAGCGCACAACCTCTCCTACTATGCATTTGTCCCGACTGCGGCATCGGGGTTTGGTAATCCGCCGCCGAACGGTTATGTTCAGACGTCTTTCGGCGCCGAGATAGGGATACCTGCCGTGAACGGCGACCCGACTCACAATTTCTTCTATCCCCCAGGCACGAATGGCGTGTCGGCGGCATACAGCGTAGTAGAGACCCTCGGGGCCGGCGGCCAAGATGAGACAATTGCCTGCAGCGGTTGCGGCGCAACGGAAATCAACAAGTTTTCTGCCTATTTCGGTCCCTCCGGCACCCCCGCCAACCCTACCGCCAGTACGAGCGAACCCGTCAATACCGCCACGGGGAATTATTACCTCTCCCATTCCGACCTTCAGGTGCCTGGCCGCGGAATGTCCTTTAACTTCGTGCGATCGTACAATAGCCGCGACCCATACAGCGGACCTCTGGGGATTGGTTGGACACATTCGTTCAACGTGGTGCTGACAGCAAACCCGGACGGCTCCATCACGATTAAGCAGGGCAGTGGGGCGGCCATCGCGTTCTCGCCCTCGGGCGGAGGGGCTTATACGCCTAGTACAGCGGGCGTTTTCGACACGCTTGCGAAAAACAGCGATGACACGTTCACCCTGACACGCACAACTCAACTCAAATTGCATTTTTCCGCTCAAGGCAAGCTGATTTCCATGGCAGATCGCAACGGAAATACGCAGACGCTCTCCTACGATGGCTTGGGGAATCTTACAGAGATTACGGATGCTTCGTCACGGACGTACACACTCGATTACGATGGCGACAATCACCTGACGAGCCTCACCGATCCAAGCGGCAGGAGCATTCACTATTCCTACGACAGCCTCGGACGGTTGATCTCATTCCGCGATGCATTGGGGAATCAAACTACCTATGCCTATGACGACCAGAACCGGCTCATCTCGGCAACCGATCCGCGCGGCAACGTCTATCTGCAGAACGTTTACGACCCACAAGGCCGTGTGATCGCGCAGACCAACGCTAACCACTTCACCACGACATTCGCATACGATACGCCCTCCCCCGGAGCTACGATCTTCACGGATCCGCTCGGGAACACAACACGTCATGTTTACGATGCGAATCTCCGTATTGTCAGCATCGTCGACGCCAATGGCGGCACGGTGTCCTATACCTACGACTCGAATAACCTGAAGACCTCCGTGACAGACCCGCTGGGCCATGTTCGTAAGTTCACCTACGACGCCCGCGGCAATGTGCTTTCGATCACCGACCCCGCCGACAAGACGAGCACGTTCACCTACGATGAGCGAAACGATCTATTGACGGCAACGGATCGCCTTGGGCGAACGTCAACATTCACCTACGATGCGAACGGGAATTTGTTGAGCGCCAAAGATCCTGCTGACGATACGAGTTCGTTCACATACGATTCGTCAGGCCAGGTGCTGACAGCTACCAATCCGCGAGGCTTCACGACTTCGTTCCAGTACGACGATGCCGGAGACCTGGCCGATGCCACGGATGCGCTTGGCGGAACGGTTCAGATGAGCTACGATGGCGTTGGCCGCGTCGAAAGCGTCAAGAATCCACTTGGCAAGACCACTACGCGAGCCTACGACGCCGATAACCGGCTGCTCGCAGTAGCTGATCCGCTCGGAGATACAACCCGGCTTTCCTACGATCCTAATGGCAATCTGACCGCCATTACAGACGCAAACGGAAAGATAACCCAATATTTCTATGACGCGACGAATAAGCTTTCCCAGCTCAAGGATGCGGCTGGCGGGATCACAACATATACCTACAACGGCAATACCGACCTTATCGCTGTGACCGACGCGGACAACCACAAAACCGCTTATTCCTATGACCCGCTGCGCCGCCTCAGCATGGTTACCGATCCGCTTGGGCGGGAAAAACAGTACAGCTACGATGCCGACGGAGACGTCACCGAAACGATCGATGGCAACGGCAATTCGAATAGATTCGGATATGACGAGCTGAACCGGCTGGTCTCGATGGTCCTGTCCGACGGCAAAACGGTTCATTATACCGACGACGCTGTCGGCAACCGGCTCACGATGGCGGATTGGCACGGTACAACATCCTATGTTTCCGATCTGCTGAACCGGATCACGTCGGTCACCACTCCGGACGGGAAAACGGTCGGATACACCTACGATGCCGCTGGGAATCGCAAGTCCCTGACCACCCCGGATGGGCAGACCGTTCAATACACCTACGATGCCGCAAATCGGCTGATCAGAGTCGCCGGCTCCACAGGGACCACAACGTATTCCTACGACGCGGCCGGAAACCTCTCCGGTTTTCTGCTTCCAAACGGGGCGGTTTCCCAGTACCGGTACGATGCCGCAAACCGGTTGCTGGACATCACGAATATGTCTCGGGGAAGAGCGGTATCTTCGTTCGCGTATGTACTCGACAAAGTAGGGAACCGGGTGGAAATGATCAGCAACGGACGCAGCGTGAATCGATACGGGTACGACGATCTCTACCGCCTGACCTCCTGGATCGCGCCCTCCGGCCAAATCACACAATGGGCTTACGATCCGGTAGGCGATCGAACAGAAACGATCTCGTCTGCCGGAACGACAAGCTATACCTACGATGCCGC
>JBOGMI010000649.1:0-5442 GCA_050746645.1 Bryobacteraceae bacterium
GACATCAGCACACGCCCGATCTCGTAGAGGTACTCCATTTCCAGAAGCACCATCGGAGAAATCAGCAGATTCTCTTGCTCCTCATTTAAAAGAGACCGCGCCTGTGGCGAGATGCGCCGCACGAAGCCTTGCGCTAACCATGCGTATGATCCAATCCGCTTTAGTTAGATCCGACCGTCTGCGCGTTCACCCTGGTCCGAAGAAGATATTGCATGGTAAGTGATGAGAAAACCGGGCTGTTCCGTGGCTGCGGTCGCACGCTACTGTGGAAGGAGGATAGCGGAACCCTATGATGCCCGCCTCTCTACGGGCCGCACAGACGATCGGTGCCGGCACGGCGCGCAGTGCGAAATCCCGATCTCGGTTTTACCGCCCCGAGTTGGACGTGTTGCGGTTTTTCGCGTTCCTGCTCGTTTTTGAGTCTCACGCGTTCGAGCATGTGCCAACACTGAACCTACACAGCGGCGGCTACGGTGTCGATCTCTTTTTTGCACTGAGCTCCTATCTCATCACGACGCTGCTTCTCAAGGAGCATGCGGAAACGGGAGCGATCAACGCTGGAAAATTCTATTTCAGGCGCGGGCTGCGCATCTGGCCGCTGTACTTCTTCTTCCTTCTCGTTTTGATTCCGCTCGCGCATTACACCATTGGAGACCGCCTTGACCGGTACGAGCTGGCGATGTTTCTAGTGGCCTCCGGAAATTGGGCCTGTGTGGTTTGGGGCTGGCCGGCAAGTATCGCAGCGCCGCTGTGGTCCGTTTCGGTCGAAGAGCAGTTCTATCTGGTCTGGCCGTTTGCAATGAAGCGGTTCCTCCACCGGCTGCCTGCGGCTGCGATCGCGTTACTTGTGATCGCCAACATTACGCGAGTATGCCTTGCACTCGCGGGAGCCGGCAATACGGCAACGTGGTGCAACACGTTCGCAAGGCTCGACCCAATCGCGCTGGGCGCGCTGCTCGCGTGGTATTTGGACGGACGCATTCCGGAACTTGGATACACGCTGCGGAGCGGCCTCATCGCATTCGGGTTAGGCTCGTTTTTGTTCGCCGGGCTCATCGGCGCCGGTTCCGGATGGAAAAGCCTTTGGAGGTATCCTTTGGTTGCCGTAGCGGCTGTCGCGATTCTGTGCGGATTTCTTGGCATGAATGTGCAATGGCCCAAAGGTCTCGTCTACCTTGGCAAGATCAGCTACGGGCTATATGTCTTTCACGTGGGAGCGTTGACGCTCCTTGCACACTATTTTCCGCTTGATCCAATCCCGGCGCTTGCGCTTACGGTGTTCGCGGCCGCGGTTTCTTACCGATTCCTGGAGCTTCCGTTCCTTCGGCTGAAGGAGCGGTTTACAGTGGTACGCTCTCGCCCCGCGTAGACAGCCGTATCAAGCGCCGGAGATGCACCAACCCGGCGTAGCACAACAGAAACGCAATCGTAAACGGCACCAGCAGCGTCTTGGCTAGGGCGCGCAGATCGATTGATCCCCGAGGGCTCAGCCGCTCGGCCAGCAATCGCCCGGCAACGCGGCGGCTTGCGAGATCGAAGCAGAAAAAATCCGCGCGCTCGTTGACGATGAGAACCTTAGCGCGCGTGCGCAACGCGATGGCCCATTTCCATTTCCGCAGCACCGGCGTTCCCGCGCAGAAAATGGCAACCAGCGTGTAAGGAGACGAGTTCAGACCGGAAATAAACTTGCGCCGATTGCCTGCGATTTCCGACTGGTGAACACAGAAGACTGTGCCGCGAGCCGGATCGAAGACGCGCGGCGCGCCGGCATAACAAGTCACCAGATCGACACGCCGGCTGCGCTGCTCTTCATACGCATGGCGCAAGAAACGTTCCGTGAGTTCCCGCGAGCAGCTCTCGACGATGAGGATTTGATCGAAAGAAGCCTCACGGCTGGAAAGTACGCCGCGCACTTACACCGCCAAGCTGTAATCGCGCCCCGGTTCGGCAGCTCCGGGCACATCCATAAGCCGGATCAACTCCAGCCGCAGCGCGTCCACCAAAGCCCGCCAGCTTGCATCGATTACGTTGTTGGAGACGCCTACGGTGGTCCAACTCCGGCCCCCGCTCCGACCATGATCGCTCCATTCGACCAGCACACGAACCTTTGATTCGGTCGAGACCTTTGCCCCCAGGACGCGAACCTTGTAGTCGGTCAGCCGGACATCGGTGATGGCGGAGTAAGTGGAAGCCAGGCAGCGGCGCAAACAGATATCGAGCGCGTGAACGGGGCCTTCACCCGTACCGGTGAACGAATGCAGTTGATCGGCTACGCGCAGCGTAACACTTGCCGTGGTTACCGGTCCGTCGTTCCCGCCGGGCTCATGCCGGGTCGAAAACTCGTACCGGACCACATCGAAGGGATGAAAATCCGGGTGGATCGCTTCGCGCACCAGCAGCTCGAAGGTGCCGTCCGCGCTTTCGAAGTCGTAGCCCAGGTGCTCCATATGCTTGATGCGAACAAGGAGTTCGCGCCGGGCCTCCTCGTTCAAATAGTCGGCCAGTCCCAGTTGCTTCAGTTTGTAAGTAATGTTCCCGCGACCCGAAAGTTGGCTTACCAGAACACGCTGCCGGTTACCGACCGTTTCCGGCCGGATGTGTTCGTAAGTAGACGAATCTTTCAGAACGGCGCTGACGTGAATTCCCCCTTTGTGCGCGAACGCGCTGGGGCCCACAAAGGGCTGGTCACGGCGCAGCGGTAAATTCGCCAACTCCGAAACACAGCGCGCCAGGTTGGTCAGATTCTTCAAATTCTCCGGGCCGATTGTCGTGCGGCCCAGCTTCAGTTCCAGATTGGCCAGTACGGAGCAAAGGTTCACGTTGCCGCAGCGTTCGCCGTATCCGTTGATGCAACCTTGTACATGCGTGACGCCGGCCTCGACGGCGGCGAGCGTATTGGCGACGGCAACATCGGAATCGTTGTGGCAATGAATGCCGAGAATGCCGCCGATTCTGCCCCGCACCTCGCGAACAATCTCAGCCAGCCGCCCGGGCAGCGTGCCTCCATTGGTATCGCACAGACAGACGACATCGGCGCCGGCTTCTTTCGCGGTTTTGATCGTGCGCAGCGCATACGCGGGATCGGCATTGTATCCGTCGAAGAAATGCTCGGCGTCGTAGACAACTTCCTTTCCGTGTGCCTTCAAATAGGAAACGGTCTCGGAGATGAGGCCTAAATTCTCTTCGTTGGTGATGCCCAGCGCGCGCTGGACATGAAGGTCCCACGATTTGCCGAAGATGGAGACCACCGGCGTGCCGGCCGCAACCAGTTCAGCGATGCTCGGATCTTCCTCGACTCTGTATTTCGCGAGCCGGGTGGAGCCGAAGGCAGTCAACTTGGCGTTCTTGAGTTGGAGCTGGCGCGCGCGCTGGAAAAATTCATGATCGTTCGGATTCGATCCGGGCCAGCCGCCCTCGATATAGTCGATCCCCAGTTCGTCGAGCTTTCGGGCGATCAGCAGTTTGTCGTCCACCGAAAGCGAAATAGATTCGCCCTGCGTGCCGTCGCGCAATGTTGTGTCGAAGATGGAGATTCTCATGGTTCCTCTGTTGCAAAATAAAAAGGCCACCGGCGGATTGTTTGCCGCCGATGGCCTCCGGAAACTTTAGTTTGAACGCGAGGTCTCAGGCGGGGCTGAAAATGCCCCGAATAATAATGATACCGGCCTGGGTCTGGATCAGCATCCTGTTCGCGTTCGTAAAAGGATATCATAGCAGGCAGCGCAAGAGAAAGCCAGCTTAGGAAAAAATTCGCGGTAACATTGCTCACCCAAACGGCGTATTTTTGGAGAAAACAAGGCTTATGGCGATCCAACTGACGGTAAACGGGCAGCCGGCGGGCATTGAATCGCCCGGCGATACTCCGCTGCTCTGGGTTCTTCGCGAGGAGCTCCATCTGCACGGCACCAAGTACGGATGCGGCATTGGCGAATGCGGCGCTTGCACGGTTCATTACAATGGCCAGGCGATCCGGTCGTGCATGAGGCCCGTTTCCACCGTTGCGAACGGCAAGATCACGACCATAGAAGGCTTGTCGCCGGACAGTTCGCATCCGCTGCAGGTCGCCTGGCGCGAAGTGGATGTGCCGCAGTGCGGCTACTGCCAGGTGGGCCAGATCATGTCCGCCTCCGCGCTGCTCGCCAAACATCCGCATCCTACCGACGAGCAGATCGACGACGCGATGAACGGAAATTACTGCCGCTGCGGAACGTATGTGCGCATCCGGAAGGCGATCCACAAGGCCGCGGAGAACTATCAAGGAGGTCGATAGCCATGCGCCTCAGCCGCCGATCTTTTTTTCAAGCCGCTTCCGCTTCCGGCGGAGGCATGCTGCTCTGTCTCTACACCTCCGCTGTAGCGGACGCGCAAAGTCCCGGATCGCAAGGGCAGCTTCCGCCCATGGCCTTCATCAAGATCGCGCCGGACGGCACGGTAACCTTGCTTTCCCGCAATCCGGAAATCGGGCAAGGCGTGGTGACGATGCTGCCCATGCTCATCGCCGAAGAACTTGACGTGGACTGGGAAAAGGTCAAAGTCGAGCAGGCGAATTTCGACGAGAAGTATGGACGCCAGTCGACCGGCGGCAGCCGCGCCGCTCCGAACAACTGGCTGCCGATGCAGCAGGTGGGCGCGGCTGCACGCCAGATGTTGGTCGAAGCTGCCGCCGCTACTTGGGGCGTGCCTGTAAGCGAACTCTACGCGGAGCATGGAAGGGTCTACGACCAGCGGAACGATCGCTCGCTCGGATATGGCGAACTGGCGGCGAAGGCCGCCACCATGCCGGTTCCCGATCTCAAGACCGTCAAGCTGAAAGCGCCCGCAAGTTACACGATTATCGGCAAATGGATGCCCGGCGTCGATGTGCCCCAGATCGTCACCGGCAAGCAGGTTTACGGGATCGATTTCGAACTCCCCGGCATGTTGTGCGCTGCCTACGAAAAGTGTCCTGTTTTCGGCGGCACGGTCGTGAGCGCGAATCTGGACGAAGTGAAGCGGATGCCGGGCGTGCGGCATGCATTTGTCGTCGATTACGATTTGGAAGTCGGACCGGTCATGCGCGGCGATCCAGGGCTCGAGCCGGGAATCGCCATTGTTGCCGACACCTGGTGGCAGGCGGAATCAGCACGCAAGAAACTGCGCGTGAAGTGGAACGAAGGCATCGCGGCGAACCAAGGCAGCGCAGAATTCGCCAAACTCGCGCAAGGACTTTCGCATCAAACGCCGCAGCGCATCATTCGCCGCGACGGCGATCCCGATTTCGCGTTCAAGGGCGCTGCCAAAGTAATCGAAGCGGCATACTCTTATCCGTTCATCTCCCATGCGCCCCTGGAGCCGCGCAACTGCACCGCGCACTATAAAAACGGCAAGCTCGAAATCTGGAGCAACACCCAGCAGCCGAAGCGCGGCCGCGACCTGGTCGCGAAGATCCTGAACATTCCCGAC
>JBOGMI010000650.1:0-1643 GCA_050746645.1 Bryobacteraceae bacterium
CGGCATCGAGGTCTGGTCCAAAATTTCGCGTCTTCTGAGAGAATCAGGCTGTAGTTTCGATTAGCCACGGAGGAGCACAAGGACGGCATGGCCGAAGACACCAACGACAAGCAAGCGCTGCGGAGCCCGGACGAGGTTGCGCTGGAACTGATGAAGTTCGTCGCCATTACCACAGGATATGGCAAGGGGGCATCGGTGCCCGGTTTCGGGGGAAAAACGTCGAAGTCGAGCGAAGAGTACGCCGAGGCGCTGCTAGACCTGTTCGAGCGCTGCCGCGCGGTCGTGCTCAAGGGGTAATAGGGAATGCCGAGGCGCTCGAATATCGGGCGCCTCGGGAGGCTGATTGCCAAAGCAGAGCCGAGCGTCGAGACTGCTTAGTACCGGCGGCGGCGGAAAGCCTTTTTCGGCGCGGCTTTTTTGGCGGGGCGTTTGAAGGCTTTTTTGACGGCCTTCTTCTTGGCCGGAGCTTTCTTCACTGCCTTTTTGGCTGCCTTCTTGGCGACGGCCTTTTTGGGCGCCGCCTTTTTGACGGCCTTCTTCCTGGCCGGGGCTTTCTTCACCGCCTTTTTGGCTGCCTTCTTGGCGACGGCCTTTTTGGGCGCTGCCTTTTTGACGGCCTTCTTCCTGGCCGGGGCTTTCTTCACCGCCTTTTTGGCCGTTGTCTTCTTTGCCGCCACCTTCTTCACCCCGGCAACGCTCTTGGCCGATGCCTCCTTCTTGGCGGGAGCGGCCTTCTTTTGCGCGGGCCGCTTCCTGGAGCTGCTGGCAGCTTTCTTCATGTTAGTCCCGGCGGATGGACGCGGCGCCTCGGCTGTCCGCTCATCGGCGGCAGTGGAGCCTCGCTTTTCGGCTTCGTGCTCCTTCTCGGCGCCCGCTGCGGTCTCTTCCGAGCCGGATGGGCGAGCGGCCGCCGCCGCCCGTTGCTTCTCCGCTTCTTCTTCCTCCTCTTCCTCTAGGTCGTCGTCTTCTTCGTCGTATTCCTTTTTGTCCGATTCCAACTCGACATGCTCGTCTTCATAGTCGAAATCGTCTTCTTCCGGGTCCAGCCAATAGGTCAAACTCACATAGTGCTCCTTTCCACCTGCTGCAATGCCATGCATCCACTATGCATCGAGATGAGCCAAGAAGCAAAATAATTTCGCCGCGAATCCCGGCTGTAAGCGTTTTTCGGCGGATTTTTCGAATTTTCGGGTTCTAAGGGGGCCTGTTTCCGCAGGCGCCTCTAGCGGATCGCGGGGGAAAACCGGGGGACAGAAAGAGAAACCGTAGCGTTCGAGGCCGGCATGGCGTCTAGATCGCGGGCGTTCTCAATATGTGTCTGGCGATACCGGCTAAGGTCGTTGAACTATCTTCCACCGAACCCAGCCGCGCGCTCATCGAAGTCGCGGGCGCGAGGCGCTCCATCGACATCGGATTGCTGGAGGAAGATCCGGTTCGGACCGGCGATTGGGTCCTGGTCCACGTCGGATTTGCCTTGAGCAAGATCAGCGAAGAGCAGGCGCGGGAGCAACTGAGCACGCTCGCCAAGCTGGGCGAGAGCGAAGCCGCGATCCAGGAGGTGACCGGCTACGGAGGCGATTCACCGTAATGAAATACGTGGATGAGTTCCGGGAGGCGGGGGCGATCCGCAAAGCCGCCGAAGA
>JBOGMI010000651.1:0-2283 GCA_050746645.1 Bryobacteraceae bacterium
CGATCATCCTCGAAGCCAGAAAAACGCTGCCGCAGCACGTCCTCGATTCGCTCAACCAGACACGCATCGGACTCAAAGGGCCGGTGACCACGCCCGTTGCCGGAGGTTTCCAGAGCGTAAACGTCGCACTGCGAAAAGCGCTGGATTTGTATGCCAACGTCCGCCCCATTCGCACTCTTCCGGGAATCAAGACCCGATTCGACAACGTGCGCATCGACATGGTCATCTTCCGCGAAAACACCGAGGATCTCTACTCAGGGCTGGAGCACGAAATCGTTAAAGACGTGGTGACCAGCCTGAAAGTGATCACGCGCACCGCCTCGGAGCGCATCGCACGCACCGCGTTCGAGTACGCGCGGAAGAATGGCCGCAAAAACGTAACCGCCATTCACAAGGCGAACATCATGAAACTCGCCGACGGCCTGTTTCTGCGCTGCTGCCGCGAGATCGCGAAGGGATTTCCCGAAATTCAATATCGGGAGCTGATTGTCGATAACGCTTCGATGCAGCTTGTGATCCGCCCGGAAACGTTCGATATTCTTTTGCTCCCGAATCTTTATGGCGATATCGTTTCCGACCTTGCGGCGGGTCTGGTCGGAGGACTGGGCGTAGTTCCCGGCGCGAATTTGGGCGACACGCACGCGGTATTCGAAGCGGTTCACGGCAGCGCGCCGGATATTGCCGGGCAAGGAAAAGCGAATCCGACGGCGCTTATGCTTTCGGCGGCCATGATGCTCACGCACATGGGCGAACTGGCCGCCTCGCAGAAACTGCGCGGCGCGATCGAATCGGTGTATCGCGAAGGCAAGAATCTCACCGGAGACATCGGGGGCGTTGCTTCAACCGAAGAGTTCACCGATGCGGTCGTAAGAGCAATCCAGCGCTGAGAGATATACTCTCCTGATGTATGCCCGATCCTGACCGCTTATCCACTCCCCCCACCCGCCGCCGCATTCTAAGAGACGGCGCCCGCCTCGCCGCGGCCGCTGCGGCTTCGGCATTAATGCCGCCGAACGTGCGCAAGATGCTCGCCGACCAAGGCCCGGCACAAGGACTCAATCCCGGCTCCTTTCGCGACATCAAGCATGTCGTCTGCATGATGC
Organism: Bryobacteraceae bacterium; assembly: GCA_050746645.1. Taxonomy (GTDB): domain Bacteria; phylum Acidobacteriota; class Terriglobia; order Bryobacterales; family Bryobacteraceae; genus Bog-105. The sequence continues at coordinate 1,104 of JBOGMI010000651.1, forward strand.
AGGAAAACCGTTCCTTCGATCATTACTTCGGCACGCTTTCGGGCGTGCGCGGCTTTGCCGATCCGAACGCACTGATGCTGCGCAATGGCCAGTCGGTGTTTTACCAGCCGGACAAGGTAAATCCCAATGGATACGTGCTGCCGTTCCATCTGGATACGCGCACGACGAGCGCCCAGAAGATTCCCTCCACCAGTCACGCCTGGTCGGTCCAGCACGACTCCTGGAACGGCGGGCGTATGAACGGCTGGCTGGCCGCTCATCGCAAGGCTGACGGAGTAAATGGCCCCTACGTGATGGGTTATTACAACCGCAAGGATATTCCCTTTCAGTTCGCCCTGGCGGAAGCTTTCACCATCTGCGATTCTTACCATTGCTCGATCATGGGGCCCACTCATCCGAACCGCATGTACTGGATGACCGGCACGATCGACCCGGAGGGACTTGGCGGCGGCCCGTTGATCGATAACCATAGAGCTAAGGATGGATTTACCTGGACAACTTACGCCGAAAACCTGGAGCAAGCCGGGATTAGCTGGAGAGTGTACCAGGAAGAGGATAACTTCGGCTGTAATGGGTTTGAGTTCTTCCGTAAGTTCATGGATGCGCCTAAAGGCTCGCCGCTCTATGAGAAGGGCATGGTGCGCGGGCCGCTCGGGCAGTTCGAGTACGACGCCATCAACGACAAATTACCGGCGGTTTCCTGGATCATTCCGACCAGTTACCAATCCGAACATCCCGATTACATGCCGGCCGACGGCGCGGCGTTTGTGGCGAGTAAGATCGACGCTATCGCGGCCAATCCGGATGTGTGGGCGAAGACTGCTTTTATTCTCGATTATGACGAGAACGACGGCATCTTCGATCACGTCGCGCCGCCGGTGCCACCCAAGGGCACGCCTGACGAGTTTGTGGATGGGTTGCCGATCGGCGGCGGGTTCCGCGTTCCGTGTATTGTAGTCTCGCCGTGGACGGCGGGCGGCTGGGTTTGCAGCGAGAACTTCGATCACACTTCCGTGCTGCAGCTTCTGGAGAAATTCACCGGCGTCCGCGCACCCAACATCAGCGACTGGCGCCGGCGCACATTCGGCGACTTGACTTCGGTGTTCCGCTTTAACGAAGTGGCAAGCGCGCCACCCAAGCTACCCGATACAGCCGGCCCGCTGGTTCTGGCGAAGTACGA
>JBOGMI010000652.1:0-2949 GCA_050746645.1 Bryobacteraceae bacterium
GAGAGGGAATCAGGCGGCTTTGCCGGTTGCCGGGCGATGGAGCGGTCCATGGGCGGCGGAAAGGACTTGATCGAGAGAAGAAAGATCGAAATCGGGAGGCAGTATTTTGGCGATGGCGTCGCCAAGCTTCATTTCTTCGCGTTGTTTGCGCAGATTGGCGGTTGCGATGTGGACGGCGTGTTTCTCGGCTTTGCGGGATTCTTCGGCCTCAGCGCGTTTTTGCGAAGCAAAGCCAATTTCGGCTAACTGGCGTGCTTTCTTGCGTTTCTGAAGCTCGGTGGAGGCGCGTTGATAGGCGCGGTCCTGGGCGGCGTGGTAGCGAACGTAACATTCGAGCTCGCGAGGGTCAAGACTGACGGGGATGGCGCCGATTTTGGCCTCCTCGGGGGTTTTCGGCTCGGGCGCAAAACAGCTGTTCTGCATGCGCAGGGCGCGTTTGGCGAGCCAAGTATGTTCGGCCATTTTGACGACCAGCTCGATTTCGGCCTGGCCGACGGGCTGCTCGTCTTCGATGAGCTTGTTTAGGAAATTGTCGTAGTTTTCCTGCTTTTCGACTTCTTTGAGGACGCGGAATTTCGCGCAGAGGCCGTGCTTGGTGCCGTTCTGAGCGACTTTGGCCTTGGTCTCGACGGACTTGGGGCCAGTAGATTTCTGAGAGTTGCGGCGATTGGCCGCGATTTGTTTGGCGGTTGCCATGGTGTTGATCCAGAGGGCGTACGGTGGCAGGCGAAAACGCCTGCTCTACGGTGTCGAGTGTGTGGGGCGAGTGTGCGGAATGGAAGGGTGAGGAGGGTGTAAGTCGCTGGATACAGAAGCGAAAAAAAAATTTGGGGGTTTGGTGAACGGGTGCTGTGGCGCGCGCTCTGGCGCGTCGAAGCGTGCGCCACAATTAAGTCAGCAACTTAGCAGGAACTTCAGCTAAATAAGTGCCATTGCTGCTTCAGGGGCAGCCAAGCCGGCTCGAAAACAGCCTTGGCAGGCGGCCACTTGTCCCAATAACGCTTGCGAGGATCATCGAAATCGCCCAGATACGATTCGTAAACGCTAGGCCGTTACACGTGGGCCGTAAGCCGTTGCTATAATCAGTCGATCCATCCTGCAATCGCCTGCATAAGCGCACTCAGAGCCGCGCGAATGTGCCGCGTAAGGAGAGGAAGTAAGCGTGGCTAAGCTCGTATTCGGAATGAACCAGTCCCTGGACGGCTACGTTGACCATATGGCGTTTGGGCCAAGCCCCGCGCTCTTTCGACACTTCATCGAGGAGGCTCAGGGGCTGGCGGGCAGTATCTACGGCCGCCAAATGTACGAGATTATGCGTTACTGGGACGACGATCATCCTGAATGGAGTGCGGAGGAATGCGCCTTCGCGGCGGCATGGCGGAACCAGCCGAAATGGGTCGTCTCACGCTCGTTGAAGTCGGTCGGTCCCAACGCTAGGCTTGTTGAGAATGATCTTGAGGGCGCGATCCGCGCGCTGAAGGCCGAGCGCGCCGGGGAGATCGAAGTTGCTGGCCCGGCCTTGGCGAAAAGCCTCACCGAACTTGGCCTGATCGATGAGTATCGAATCTACCTGCACCCGGTCGTGCTTGGTCACGGCAAACCCTATTTCGCCGGACCCCGGCCACCGCTCCGCCTCATGACTCATGACCGGATTGGCGAGGATGTCATCAGATTGACTTACGTTCCTGGCTAATCTCGCGACCATCCACCAACCTCTCCGGAACTTTGCCCGTCGGCGACGGCCCCGTTCCGGTCATAGCGCTCACGAGTCGGGTTGGGGCGTGTCGGAGCGGCTTCCTTCTTGTGAGAAAGCGATAGAACCCGCAGAGTCGCCAAGTGTAGAGCAACAGTTATTCACTTTGCCGGAAAACGCGCAAACCACCGAGGTGGTTGGGCAAACGCCCACGAAGTCCGGTTCTCGGAGATTACTCCCGGAAAAACGCCGTTTCAATTTCACATCAGGGCTGTGTTGCGCCCCTAGGCAGAGCCTTCGACGATGCGGAAGTCGCGCTCGGCTGCAGAACCGAGAACCTTCAGGGCGGCTTGATAAGCAGCGCTATTGTATGTCTCTAACGCCTTTTCAAAGCTTTCGAATTCCGTCACTACCAGCCTCTGTTTCAGCCCCGATTCACGGGCCTCGACGGTCTCGGCGGCTGAGCGAATTATGAGCTTGCCGCCACCCGCCTCTATCGCCGGAATCGCCAGTTGGCCATACCGTTTGAGCGCGGACTCGTCCGATACCGAACGATATGCGACGACCCAATAGCCTTTCTTCATGTATCCTCCTTCTTTGTCAACTTCCGAATCTACACCCGTTCCTGACCCCCCGCGGGGCATCGCTTCAAGCCCGTAGGCCGTTAGCGTGAAATGATGGCTTGTTGTGGCCCTTCCTATTCCGGCACAGCGGGATCTCAAAGGCGGTCCTGTACGGCGGTTTCCAGCGTACAGCAAGATCATTGCCCCGCCTATCATTTTGTGGTAGCGTGACGAATTATGCGTCACCTTATGCGTCACCTCTCCCTGCTCTTCGCTCTGGTTGCGTTTATCGGGCTGGCCTTCGCCAGCAATCCCAACGGAACTTACAAAGGGACGTGGACTTCTGACAACCAAGGCGGCGGTGATTTGACCATGAGCTTCAGCGGCGATTCAGGCTCACTGAAGGCTGAAGTTTCGTTCACGAATGAGGGAGAAACGATCAAATGCGACGTTAAATCCGTCAAATTCGCTGGTTCAAAGCTGCTATTGGTTATGGACTACGGCGAAGGCGACCGCTATGAAGCAAGCCTCTCTGGGGTGTTGCATGGCAACGTACTGAGCGGAACCTATAATACGAAGTCGCTGGCAGATGATTCTCCTGGTGATACCGGTACTTGGAAGAGCACAAAGGAGTCCGGAAACTGATCCAGCTTCCGAGTCGCGACGCTCTAGGGTTTGAACTCGCCAAACGTG